>JAISUO010000091.1 GCA_031272035.1 Synergistaceae bacterium | reverse complement strand
TGCTCGACTGGCTTTTGGAGTCCCGGAGCTGACCGTTATCACTGAACGTGAAAAACATGGCTACTTCCAAATGGTATAATTTTCGCTTTGATTGGTTTGTTTTATTGCCGGAGTAATAGAGGGTTGTCAATAATTTTTCTGACGAAGCTGCAGCAATTCCGCGGGAAGAAAGCTGGTAGATGCAATGCTGGAAGAAAAAGAAAGCTGTTCTGTGGTTGTGCCCGTTTTTAACGAGGAAGAAAACATTATGCCCCTGAGCCGAAAATTGAAAGAAGTTTTTCAGGAAAATGATCTGCCCTTCGAGATTATTTTTGTGGACGACGCGAGTTCCGATGGGACTCTTGCCATTCTGCGCGAAGTCAGCCGCGAATTTCCCTCGGTGCGTTATATTTCCTTGTCCAGAAACTTCGGCCATCAAACCGCCATAAGAACCGGCCTGGCCTTCGCCCGGAACCGTTGTGTCGTTACGATGGACGGAGACTTTCAACACCCTCCGGAGTTCATTCCCATCATGCTCGATCTCTGGCGCAAAGGGTACGACATCGTGAACGCCAGACGCCGCTATTCTCCCGACACCGGATATTTCAAGAAGCTGACTTCCCGCCTCTTCCGCAAGCTGAACAATGCCCTTGCGGAGGTCGAGCTGGAGGACGGCGTCGCGGATTTCCGTCTGATGGACAGAAAGGTCGTTGACATCATCAACGGCATGACCGAAGAAAATTTATTCATCCGCGGAATCGTGGCATGGTTGGGTTTTCATTCCCTGTCGGTCGACTACGAGCAGCCCGAAAGAGTGCATGGCGTCTCGAAATATACGCTGAAAAAAATGTTCTCACTCGCTCTTTCCGGTATCACATCTTTCAGCGTGAAGCCCCTAAGACTGGCGCTCGCGTTTGGCTGCGCCTTTTCGGGCCTGGCCTTTCTGTACGGTGTTTACGCCATTTATGTTTACTTTATGGGGCGCGCCATTTCAGGCTGGGCCTCCCTTCTTGTGAGTACCCTCTTCCTGGGTGGCATTCAGCTGACCTGTCTGGGAATTATCGGCGAATATCTGGCGAAGGTTCATATGCAGGTCAAAAACCGACCTGCTTTTGTGATAAAGGAGTTTTCCTGCGACCATGGACAAGATAGAAAAACAAGTTGAACATTTCGATGAAATAGCGGAAATATACCATAACGCCCGACGAAACCCAAATCTGATCGCTCTGAAACGTAAAATCTGGGCTTCAGCCTTCAGGAAATTCGACTTATGGAACCTGAATCAAAAGGAGAGCAAACTCAAAGTCTGCGAGGCCATGTGTGGATTCGGCGATGGGTATGAGATCCTGAAATGGTATTTACCTCTGGATTTCAGCTACAGCGGATTCGACTACTCCCGTGAAATGATTGGATATGCGTCGAAAAACTATCCGTCGGGCCATTTTCACGTCCAGAACGTGCTGGATTTCGGGAGCGATGAATCTTACGATCTGATTATTTTAATCGGAGGACTGCATCACGTTCACGCCTCGGCCGAACAGGCGATGCGTCAGTTGAGCGGCACGATACGCCCTGGGGGAATATTCATCAACTTCGAGCCCACGAACAACAATATCCTGCTCCGATGGATTCGTGAACGCATATACAGAAAGAACAAAATTTTCGATGAGAATACAGAAATGGCGTTCCAAACCCATCAACTGCATGAAATAGCCTGCAGGTGCGGTTTTGAGATCGTCGATGAGCTCTATCCGGGACTGCTGGCCTATGTGATGTGGTATAACCCTGACGCGTTTCCACTGCTGAACGTCGGCTCCCCCCGCATCGTGTCCGCATTGTCCGGCCTGGAGAGCTTTTTGTGGCGAACATCTTTTGCCAGATACTTTTCTTTTGCCACTCTAACTGTATATAGAAAAAGGTGATGTTTTTGCAGCGCAGGTATGTCTGGCTTTTCGGCCTGTTCGTATCCCTTCTCCTGCTGTGTCCTCTCTGGTGGGGAAAGTTCTGGATCATTGACGATCACGAAATTGTTGCACTGTCCTCTGCCATGGCACAGGAAAATAAAAATGCCTTACATTCCTTCCGCTCAGCTCTGGCCGAGACGGAAGCAGGTCACTGGGGGCAGAGTGGACGCTACCGTCCCGTGTATTATTTTCTTCGCGTACTGAAAATCCATTTGCTGGGCATGAATGCAAGAGCCTGGTTCATTGGCAATTTCCTGGTCTTTTTTCTGTCGATCGTCTTCGTCGGTCTGTCGATACGTTTTTTTTATCCCTGGCCTTTTGTGCCAACCGGTATGTTGCTGTTCGCCGCCCTGCCCTGCTATGTGGATATGTGGGGAAGGCTCGGACCGGCGGAAATCGACGCCTGCCTTTGGACGGCGCTCTTTATTTACGGGTTCGCCCGCTATGCGAAAGGGTTCCGTTTCGCATGGCCGATCATGTGCGCTGCCGCCTTCATGGCCGTCGGCTGCAAGGAGAATTTCGTTTTGCTGCTGCTGCCGCTCTCCGTCCTGCTTGTGCGCGATATTTGGCGGAAGGAAGTCAAACCTTCTCAGGTTGTGCTTTTTCTTTGTCCTTTCGCGATGGCCTGTACGGTGTGGCTGTCCATCGCTCTCTGGGCGTCCGGCATGACCCAGGCTGTGGACATGTATGGGCAGTCGTTGTCTTTGTTTGCCAGAGCGAAGGTTGTTTTCAGCTTCTTTTACGAAGGCCAGCGCGCCGCCGTCATTGTGACGGCTTTTCTCCTTTTGTACGCTTTTTATTGCCTGGCCGGAGACAGAATAGAGGGAACATCTCGCGCATTTACCGCCATGCTGGTTTTATCGGTCTGCATTTTGGGCAATTACGTGTTTCATAACGGCGAAACCTCTTTATTCCTCCGCTATGCCTATATGGAACAGCTGTTCATCGTCGCTCTTTTCTTCGCCGCTCTGTACCCTCTGAGGCAAATGCTGACCGACGCCTGGACGCGAAGCGCGGTTTACAGACGCCGCTTCCGCCTTTTCTGCGGTGTTTTGTGTTTCGCAGGCGTCCTGTCGATCGCGGCGCTCATCCGGGTCAACGGCTTTCGGGCGCGCCGCACGATCGAATTCGACGAATTTCTCAGCCGACTGAGGGCGTATGACAACGTGCAGATCATCAACCTGGGAAATCCGATATCTTCTTATGAACCTTATTACAGCCTGAAACGGTTTGCCGAGGCCGGGCTGATCCCCGAAGTGCGTTATTTCCCCGTTTGGGGAATCGCGGACAGCGCGCTTGCCGTGACTTTGGAAAAACAGTTGAAGGAGGAAGCGCAGCGCGATCCTGCCCCCCCTCTGACGCCCCAAACGGCGCTCGCCGAGTTCAGCCTGACGAACGGATGGTTCCGCCTCATCGAACACGCGGCCCCGCGCCGGGAGATCGAACAGACGATTCTCATCAGCGGCTGGCGGGAAAAGGTGGGACTCTGGCAAAAATTTTTTGGGATAACCTCGACCGGGAAAGGACGACGTTCCGCAGGGGAGGTCATGAAGCTGGCCCTGCCGGCAGAAACGATTCAACCTTACAGGCTTGTTATCGACGCCGTTCCCTTCGACGCTTCGGACTCGCGGAGCGAAGCCGTTTTTTACCTGAACGGGACGGAGGTCAAAAGGACAAAACTGCGGGACTATAAAGATGGCTTTGCGTTCGAAGTCACGGAAGACGTCCTTCGGAAATCTCCGCTGCATGAAAACCTCATGCTGCTGGAAACGCGCATTGAAAATTTCGACCCGGCAAAAGCCAACGGGCTGACCTTCTATGCGATCGACGTCCTTCCTCTCCCGTAAGCCGGGGCGGCGCTGAGATTTTCTCTTTCGCCGCCCTGGTTATCGAAATAACGAAATCGAATCTTCCGTATTTCAGTACAAATCCTTCATGGCGATGGCGTCCATGTCGGCGAAGGTCTGGTTTTCACCGCACATGCCCCAGATGAAGGCGTAGGCGCAGGTTCCGACGCCGCTGTGAATGGACCAGCTGGGAGAAATCACCGCCTGCTCGTTGCGGATGATGATGTGCCGCGTTTCTCCGGGCTCTCCCATCAGGTGCACGACGAAGCCGTCCTCGGGCAGGTTCACGTAGAGATAGACCTCCATGCGTCGGTCGTGGGTGTGGGAGGGCATGGTGTTCCACACGCAGCCCTCTTCCAGAGCCGTCATTCCCATGGCCAGCTGGCAGGTTTTCACCACGGCCGGATCCAGATATTTATTGATGGTGCGCTCGTTGGCGTCTTTTTTGGAGCCGAGGTGCGCTTTCACGGACATCTCCAGGGTGACGGGCATCGTCGGATACGCGGCGTGGGCGGGGCAGCTCAGGAGGTAAAACTTCGCGTCCTTCCCCTCGAACACCACGTCCTTCGTCCCCATTCCAATGTAGAGCGCGTCGCTTTTGTTCAGTTCCCAGGCCCGTCCGTCGGCCCTGACCGTTCCCTTTCCGCCCAGGTTCAGCACGCCCATTTCCCGGCGTTCGAGAAAATAATCGACCCCCAGCTCCTTCCCCGCGGCCAGGTGCAGCGGGCCGTCGACGGGACAGGCGGAGCCGGCGATCATGCGGTCCACGTGGGAATAAGTCAGAAGAAGCTCGTTGGGTCTGAAAAGTCCTTCAATCAAAAATTCTTCCCTCAGCTGCCGGGTGTCGTAGTGTTTTACGTCTCTGGCGTTGCCAGCGTAGCGTATATCCATCATCGATTCCTCCTGTTTTTATTATTTTCCGCTGCCGCGCCCCAGGGCGATGAGGGACACCGTCCATCGCCTCATGACGGCCATGTCCGAGCCAATCACCCGCAGGGTACGCCCGTCCAGCCGCTCCACTCCCGGAAGAACCGCGGCTCGGTCGCACTGCAGGGAAGTATGAAAAGTCAGACGCAGGTCGAAGGTTCCGTTTCCCGTGTTCAGTTTGGGCGCGACGCCCTCCCGGATGCGCTCCACGGCCAGAGCGGCGGCCTTTCGCAGAACCTGTTCGCTTTCCTCCGGCAGAAGGCAGACGGCGGCCATCCGTCCCCGGGCCTCCTTGACGGAAGCGGTTACCAGGCTGTCTCCCAGCAGCTCTCTGGCCTCGGCGCAGACCGCGGCGTCTCCCGTCACCAGCGCGAGAGGAACGCCCTTTTGAGCGCAAACCGCCGCGTTCAGGCCCGTCTCGCCCATTTCTTTGCCGTTCAGGAAAATGGAGTACACCACCCCGCCGGAAATCGTGTGGTCCAGGATGGCCCGGGCCGTCCCCGCTTTGGCGTGGTAACACACAAAAAAGGCCCCGCTGGCGTTCTCCAGACCCTCCACCATGGACAGGGTTTTTGAAGAGCCGCTCAGGAGGCGCACCCGCGAGTCAAACCCCAGTCCGTCCACGGGGATGTTGATCATGCCGTCGTGGGAATCGTTGACGAGAATCTCGTCGGCCCCCGCATCCAGCGCTCCGGCGACGACGGCCTTCACGTCGTGGGTCTGCATTTTACAGCCAAAAGCGTATTCCTTCTCCTCTGCGTCCGTCTGAACGCCTGCGACAACGCCTGTTGCACCCTCAAGATCCGCACTGATGAAAATTTTCACTTCGACTCACTCTCCGTAATAACAAATTTTTAAATAAAACATTTAAATTAAAAATATCTGAGCTTTACTTTTTAATTATAGAGATAATGTAAAAGCGAGCCTTTTTGCAGCGGCTCGCCTGTTTCACGACAGTGTTTCCCTGACCTCTGACCTCCTGTCGGGATCAGCTTTTGGGCTGTCCCATGCCGAACTTCTTTTTGAAGATCGGGATGAAAAGCGGCGACAGCCAGATCAGGATGACGGTGATTCCCAGGCCGGCGGAGATGGGGCGCTGGAAGAACATCGTCAAATCCCAGTTTGCCTTCAGCATGGAGGTCATGAAGGATCTTTCCAGCAGATTCCCCAGCACCAGAGAAAGAATGGCCGGCGCCACGGGGATTCCGTTGACGTCCATAAAGTAGGCGACGACTCCGAAAGCCAGCATCACCCCCACGTCGAAGCGGGAGTTGTTGATGGCGAAAGCTCCCACGATGCAGAAGAGCAGGATGACAGGATAGAGCATGTTCCGCGGGACCATGAGGATTTTCGTGGCGGCCTTGATGACGGCCCAGCCGAAGATCAGGAGCAGGATGTTGGCCAGAACGAAGAGAATGTACACGGCCAGGATGATCTCCGGGCTTCGCTGGAAGATGTTGGGTCCCGGCTGAAGGTTTTTCATGTAGAGCACGCCGATGAGGATGGCCGTGATGGAGTCTCCGGGAATGCCGAAAACCAGCGCCGGCACCCAGGCCCCCGCCAGAGCGGCGTTGTTGGCCGTGCTGGAGCTGACGACGCCCTCGATATACCCGGTTCCATACAGTTCAGGGGTTTTGGAGCAGCGCTTGGAGACGCCGTAGGACACCCAGGCCGCAATGTCAGACCCCGCCCCGGGAAGAATGCCGATGGCCGTGCCGATGATGCCGGACCGGATGATGTTTCCCCAGTAACGGCGCAGGGGTCCCGTCACGCCCTTGAAGATGGAGCTCGTCTGAACGATGAAGGGGGCCACGTTGGAGTCCTGCACCAGCACGTTGCGGAAAATTTCCGCAACTCCGAACATGCCGATCATGACCGGGATGAAGGAAAAACCGTCCAACAGGTCCGACACGCCGAAGGTGAAACGGGGAAATCCCACGGCGATGTCCAGCCCCACGCAGTTGAAGGCCAGCCCGATCAAAAGCGACATAAGAGATTTACTGACGGACCCCGAGGCCACCATAACCCCGCAGGAAAGCCCCATGAAGGCCAGCCAGAAATATTCATAAGAGGAAAACTTGAGCGCGATTTCCGCCAGCATCGGCGCCAGCGCCACAAGGATGCAGGTACCGATGATTCCGCCGATGACCGACACCGTCAGGGCCGTCCCCAGCGTATGGGAAGCCTCGCCCTTTTTGGTCAGGTTGTAGGTGTCCTCCACGTAGGCGGCGGAGGAGGGCGTACCGGGGATGTGAATCAGGGTCGCCGGAATGTCGCCGGCGAAGATGGCCATTGCCGACATGGAGACCACGGCGGCCAGAGAGGGCAGAGGATCCATGAAAAAGGTGACGGGAACCAGAAGCGCCATGGCCATGGTGGCCGTCAGACCGGGCATCGCTCCCACGAAAAGGCCGTAAATGGCGGCGAGAACGACGACAAACCAGATATAGGGATCCTTCAGCAGACTTAACGCGTGGGTCAGATTGGCGAGTGTAAAAAACATAATCGATTCCCCCGTCCTAGAAAGCGAACAGACCGATGGGCAGGGGCACCATCAGCAGTTTGTTGAACAGCATGTAGGCAAACACCGCCGCGCCCGCCGCTATAATGGCGGACAGGAACAGTTTGCCCCTGAGAGCCAGCATGAGAACGTACACAATGCAGAACGCGGTCAGCAGAAAACCCAGATACTCGGAGGCATAGATGTAAAAAACAACCCCGACAAAAACGAGGACGATGTTGCAGACTCCCCTCAGGTTGAACTCCGGCAGACGTCTGACAAGCGGCGCTTTTGACCGAAGTCCCGTCGGAATCTGCACCGCTCCGGCGATCATGAGCAGCACGCCGATCACCGTGGGGAAAAGCTCCGGACCCGGCATTCCACCGCTCATGGTGGGATACGACTGTACATGGATGACTATGCCCAGTCCGAAAAGGATGACGAAGATGCCAATAAGGGCGTCATTGAAACGCATAAACGTACCTCCTTCAGTTTTCGTCGGGACGAAAAACCCCGGATTCGCGGTAAAAAGTGCCCCCGGCCGGAGCCGGGGACATCTTCGGCAGACTTGCTTATTTGGTGAGTCCTGCGGCCTTCATGGCCACTCCGAACTCTTCGTCGGACTTCACTACGAGGGCGCCGAACTCTTTGGACGGCAGGTAGTTGATGCCAAGGCCCCGGGAGTTCATGAAATCGATAAAATCTTTTTCCTTGACTACTTTGGAGACGGTGGCTTCCAGCAGCTTCATGATGTCCCCGGGAACGCCCATGGGGGCGAAGATTCCGCGCCAGGTTCCGGTGGACACGGGGATTCCCAGTTCTTTCAGGGTCGGAACTTCCGGATATTTGGTGGAGCGCACTTCGGACATATAAGCGAGGATCTTCGTCTTGCCGGCATCCACCAGGGCCGCGACCTCCGGAACGGAAACCGTGACCATGTCGATGCCGCCGGACATGAGTTCCTGCTGGGCCGGAGCCGCGCCTTCACTGGGGATCCAGCGGACGTCGTCGGCCTTGAATCCCGCGGCCGTCAGCCACATGGCCAGAGCCAGATGCCAGCAGCCTCCCGCGGCGGTTCCCGAGGCGGTCAGTTTGCCGGGATTGGCTTTGATCGCGGCCTCCAGAGCCTTGTAGTCCGCCCAGGGGCCGTCCGTCCGGACGGTGATGGCGGCCAGGTCCAGGTTGACGCCGGCCACGGGGTTGAAGTCCTTCGCCGTGAAGTCGGTCAGCCCCATCCAGTGAAGCATGGCCAGCTCCGCCGACCCGATGCCGATGGTGTATCCATCCGGCTTCGCGGAGATAATTGCCTGATGTCCGATGACGCCGTTGCCCCCGGTGCGGTTGACCACGTTCACCGGTACGCCCAGTTCCTTCTGCATCAGCGTGGCGACGATTCTGGCCACCGCGTCCGTTCCGCCGCCTGCCTGCCAGGGGCAGATGAGCGTGATGGGCTGCTCGGGATAAGCCGCCCAGGCCGCACCCGCTCCCAGAACACACGCACAAACCACTGCTGCCAATAACAACTTCCTCATGACACACTACCTCCTCTGATTGATTGAGTGACTGCAAAACAGAAAACGCGTGATTCTTCCTCTTTGTAGTTTCCAAGTTTTGTAGCTTCCAGGTTTTGTAGCGTCCACTTTGTAACGTCCATTTAGAGGCAGGGTCTTTCATGCTTATTATATTACACCATTAAGTCGATTTCATGGCAAATTGAGGCTGAAAGCCTGAGCCGGAACGACTTTGCGGCGTTTCCCTCTCTGGTTCGGCCCTTGTGCGTTTGTACCGTCTCACCGCCTGTGATATGATATTTCACCGGTCACCCTGGATGAGCGTGAACGATTTGTGTGTTTACGATTTGTTAATTTATATGAAAGTTGCAGTACGCAATAAAAATAAAATGAAAGGGTGAAGTGTGTTATGAGAAAATGTTTTCTGATCATCGCTTTGGTAATGCTTTCCCTTCTTCAGATTCCCGCTCTTCAGGCCCCCGCGCTGGCCGCGGCTCCAGCGGCTCAACCGGCTGTGACGATTCAGCTGGGACATGGCAACAACCCTGGCTCACCCATCGACCTCGGCGTTCACAAATGGGCCGACCTGCTGTTTGAAAAGAGCGGCGGCACCATGAAAATGGACGTCTATCCCTCCGAGCAGCTGGGCTCCACACCGCAGCTGATGGATCAGATGATCGCCGGCGACTCCATTATCGTGCTGGCGGACGGGGCTTATTATTACGATCGGGGCGCCAAAGAAATGGGCATCCTGTTCGCGCCCTACCTTTTCGACACCTGGGAGCAGTGCTGGAAGCTGATCGCCAGCGACTGGTACAAGGAGCAGGTGGACAGAATGGCCTCCGAAAACGGCCTGCAGATCCTGACCTCCAACTGGATTTACGGCGAGCGCCATACGCTTACCATCTTCCCGGTCAACTCCGTGGCCGACCTGAAGGGCAAGAAGATTCGCGTCCCCAACAACACCATCCAGATCAAGGGCTTCGAGGTTCTGGGCGCGGCCCCCACCCCCATGAATCTGGGCGACGTTTACACGGCGCTTCATCAGGGAACCATCGACGGCCTGGAAAATCCCGTCCCCGTTCTGGAGAACGGCAACTTCCAGGAAGTGGCCAAACATCTCATTCTGGACGGTCACGTGCGCAACTTCACCACATGGATCTGCGGCTCCATTTTCTTCTCCACCCTTACCCCCCAGCAGCAGCAGTGGCTGATCGACAGCGGCAACGAGGCCGGCGCCTACAACAACAAACTTCAGAACGAGATGCTGGGAGCCAGTCTCCAGCGCCTGAAGGATCAGGGCGTCACCGTCGTGGAGCCCTCCGCGGAGGTTATGGCGGGGTTCCGCAAGGCCGCCGAGGCCTTCTATAAGCAGCCTGAGTTTGCGGGCCAGTGGGATGGCCTCTACGAGCGCATCCAGGCGATCATCAGCAAATAAAATCCCGCAGCGGACTGAGAGTGTAGATTCTTGAACAGGAAAGTCGTGAAAGTCCTGAAAAATCTGGACCTGATCATCGCCGGCATCGCCATGGGCGTGCTGGTGGTCGTCACTTTTTTCGGCGTCGTTATGCGTTACTGCTTCGTCAAGCCCTTTGTCTGGCAGGAAGAGGTTCAGGCAATCTGCTTCGTGTGGATCACTTTTATGGCGGGAGGGGCCGCCTTTCGCGCCGGAAGTCACGTGGCCATCGACGTTCTGGTGGATCTGTTCCCCCCGAAAGTGAAAAAGGTCTTCGACGTGCTGATTTATCTGGCGGTGGTGGTGGTGCTGACCTATCTGATGGTTCAGAGCTGCGTTCTGATCAGACAGCTGTACAGGAGCCACCGCATCACCAGCATTCTGCATATTTCCTACCCTCTGATTTACTCCGCTGTGCCGATCGGGTGCGTCCTCATGGTCTTCAACTACACCCTTCAGACCTGGAAATCGCTGAAACAGCCCCTGACAAAGGAGGGTAACGCCCAGTGACGCAGAATGTCATCGGAATTTGCAGTATAACTCTGTTGATTCTCCTTTTTATGAAAGTGCCGGTGTTTGTCTCGGTGCTGGGGGCTTCCGGGGTTTACTTCTATTTGTCCCCCACCGCCAACGCCCAGATTTTTGCCCAGCGCGTTCTGGCCGGGTGCGAGAGCATTCCCCTCCTGGCCATCGTCTTTTTTGTCTGCGCCGGCATCTTTATGAACTACTCCGGCGTCACCCAGCGGGTGCTGGACTTTTGCGAAGTGCTCACCGGCCGGATGACCGGCGGCCTCGCTCAGGTCAACGTGCTGCTGTCCACCCTGATGGGAGGGCTGTCCGGCTCCAACCTGGCCGACGCGGCCATGGAGGCCAAAATGCTGGTCCCCACCATGGTGAAAAAGGGCTTTTCTCTGGAGTTCTCCGCGGTGGTCACTGCGACCTCCGCCATGATCACCCCTCTGATTCCGCCGGGCATCGCCCTGATTATCTACGGCTGCGTCGCCAACGTGTCCATCGGCAAGCTGTTTATCGCCGGCATAGGCCCAGGGGTTCTTCTGTGCATCAGCCTGATGATTCTGGTCTCCGTCATCTCCAGAAAACGGGGGTACCTCCCTCTGCGAACCACCCGGGTGAGCGTCAGGGAGTTTTGGACGGCCCTGAAAAGCGCCGCTTTGCCTCTGTGTCTGCCCATTATCATCATCGGCGGCATCCGGCTCGGCGTTTTTACCGCAACCGAAGCGGGAGCCGTCGCCATCGTTTACTCGCTGTTTTTGGGCATCCTTTACAAAGAGCTGACCTGGAAGGGTCTGATTCAGGGAATTAAGGAAACCGTGACGACGACGGCCTCCATCATGCTCATCGTGGGGGCGGCGTCCGCTTTCGCCTGGATTCTGACCAAGGAGCGGGTTCCTCAGAAAATCACCGAATTTCTGGTGACCATCATCTCCAACAAGTACGTGTTTCTGATGGTGGTCAACGTGTTTCTGCTGATCGTGGGGATGTTCATAGAGGGCAACGCGGCCATGCTCGTCCTTGTCCCGATTCTGGCCCCCGTGGCTCAGGCCTTCGGGCTGGACAAAATTCACTTCGGCATGGTTTTTATATTCAACATGGCCATCGGCTGTCTTTCGCCCCCTATGGGTACGCTGATGTTCGTCACCTGCGGCATTACCGGCTGCAGGATACGAAGTTTCATAAGGGAAGCCGTGCCTTTTTACATCCTGCTGATCGTTTGTCTGCTGCTGCTTACGTTTGTTCCCTTCTTCTCCACAGGTCTTGTCAGCCTGATTTACTGAATTTAACGATGTACCGCGCAGGCCGCCCGCGAGGGCGGCTTTTTTCGTCGTATATTTTTCATCGTATAATAGAAGCAGATAAATGCAGGAAGTGGTGAGTGGATTGGCGATGGAGATGACCGTATTGTTTTCGATCCTGGCCTGCGGGTATCTGGTTGGCAGGTTCGAACTGGCCGGTCTGAGGCTTGGTTCTTCGGGAGTTTTGCTGGTGGGGCTGGTGTTTGGACACTACGGTTTTACGGTGTCGCCGCTTCTGCAAAATCTGGGGCTGGCCTGTTTTGTGGGGTCTGTGGGACTGATGGCGGGGCCCGCCTTTGTGCAGAATTTGAAAAAACAGGCGATGGCTTACATTTTTCTCGGAGGGTTCATCATCGTGATCGGGGCTCTGACCACCGTTCTGGCGATGAAGGGGTTCCACATTCCAAAGGCCCTCGCGGTGGGGGTGATGACCGGCGCTCTGACCAGCACGCCCGGCCTTGCGGCGGCGCTGGAGACCACGGGAGACGCGATGGCCTCCACCGGCTACGGGATAGCGTATCCCTTCGGCGTGGTGGGGGTGGTGCTGTTCGTGCAGCTCATGCCACGGCTGACCCGCAGCGACGTGGCGGCGGCCGCGGCGGCGCTGGACAGGGCGGCTGAGGAATCCGCGAAAAAAATTCCGGAAAATCTGGTGGTGGTGGACTCGCTGGGGCTTTGTCCCTTCGCGGTTTCCATTATTTTGGGGCTTCTCATCGGACAGGCGCGCGTTCCCATGCCCGGAGGCGGGGCGTTCAGCCTCGGGACCTCCGGCGGTCCTCTGCTCAGCGGGCTTCTGGTGGGGGCGTGGGGAAGGGTCTGGAGGTTTTCCTGTCGGGTTCCCGGGACCACCCTGAACGTTCTTCGGGAGGTGGGCCTGATTCTTTTCCTGGCGGCGGCAGGGACCTCGGCGGGGAGGGGTTTTCTGGAGGTAGCCGCTCAGTACGGCTGGAGCCTTTTTTTCACCGGCGCTCTGATTACGCTGCTTCCCATGCTGCTCGCTTATTTCATCGCGCGCTGTTTTCTCGGGTTCTCCGAGCTGGACGCGCTGAGCTCAATTTGCGGCGGGATGACCAGCACGCCGGGACTTGGGGCCCTGATCGGAGTCGCGAAAAGCACCGGCGTCGCCACCGCCTACGCGGCGACCTACCCTTCGGCCCTGCTGCTGATCGTCTTTGCGGCTCAGCTTCTTGCCGCGCTGTAAAGCTGTAAGATCGGAAGGAAGCCGGACATGGCCTATAAGGTTCTGCTGCTGAAACAGGACGGTTACAACCAAAAAAGCATCGACTCCGCCGTAGAAAATATCTTCGCTCATTTTGGAGGAGTCGAAACATTTGTGACGCCGGGAGCCGAGGTACTTCTGAAGGTCAACCTCGTTTCGGGCTGCGCTCCGGACCGGCGGGTGACGACGGATCCCTCCGTGGTCCGGGCGGTGGCCCGCGTCGTTCTGGAGGCGGGAGGACATCCCGTGATTGCCGACAGCCCGGGGATCGACAACTTCGAACGGGCGGCGCGAAAGGCGGGCCTGATGGACTTGGCCCGGGATCTGGGCGTGCCCTGCGTGGAGCTGACGGACCCCGTCCCCCTTCCTCCCGCCCCCGGCGCGGCCTTTCACAAAATCGAGGTTTCCCGCCGGATACTGGAGAGCGACTGCGTCGTCAATTTGCCCAAGATGAAAACTCACGCTCAGATGCTCCTGACCCTGGGGGTCAAAAATTTATTTGGCTGCGTCGTGGGCCGGCGCAAGGCGGAATGGCACTACAGCGTCGGGCTGAAGCGGGATTTGTTCGCCGCTCTGCTGCTGGACCTGTGGGCGGGCGTTTCCCGGCTCCGCGCCCCCCGGTTCCTGACGATCCTGGACGGGGTGATCGGGATGGACGGACAGGGCCCCACCAACGGAAAGCCATTTCCCTTCGGCGTGCTGGGCGGGGCGCGGGACGCCCTGACGATGGATTTCTGGCTCTGTCGGATGCTGGGACTTCCCCTGGAGGACTACCCGCTCTGGCAGGCCGCTCTTGCGCGGAACATGGAGCAGTGCGCCCTGGATGAGAGGGACCTCTCCGGCGATTTTCCCCTGGACCACGTCTGGAGCGGGGTGAATATCCCCCGTCTGGACAGGCTGAGCGTCATTCCCGGCCTTGAACGGCTTCCTTTCGGCAGAGCTCTGGAGCAGGCCCTGACCTCCCGCCCGGTCCATCGTCCGGACCGCTGCGCCGGCTGCGGCAAATGCGCGGAGATCTGCCCGGCCGGGGCCATTGTCCTCCGGGAAAAGAAACTGACCTTCAACTACAAAAAATGTATCCGCTGTTACTGCTGCCATGAGATGTGTCCGGTCAACGCCATTGAGTTTCGGGACGGGCTGATGATGAAAGTCATGAAATTTTTCGGGAAATGACCGCCGCCGATAAAAATTTCCTTTCTAATTTCCTTTCTGTCCCAGGAAAGAGTACAATATTTCCTGTGTCCAAATAGCATCACATTCGGAAGGGATTGCGGGTCAATGTCGCTGCGTGTGAAAACTCTTGTTTTGATTGTGACGGTTTTTTCCGCCAGTATGCTCATTATGAATATTATGTTCCGTGAGATGACCCTGCAGGAGTTCGCGGAGGTCGAGGTGGACTATATCCAGCGGGGTGTGGAGCGCCTCAACGCCTGTTTCGACTACGAAAACGCCGTTTTTCGGCTTAACGCGAGTTTGTGGGGTCATCGCGGGGATATTTACGAATATATGGATCACCGCAGTTTCGCTCAAATCAGCGAGATCATAAACCCGGAGATCCTCCGGCTTTCGGGCACGAATTTTTTCATGCTTCTGGACCCCTCCGGCAACGTGGTGTTCGAAATGACGCTGGACAGGGAGGGGCAGGAGCGCCCCCTGACCTGGGAGGAAAGGAGGTCCGCCGCGCGGCTTGTCCCCCGTCTGAAAGATCTGGTTCAGGACGGCGAAAAGGCGGGGCTCTTCGTGCTGGGCCGGGAAAGTTATGAAATCGGAATCAGCGTTATCGCTCCGTCTCCCGAGGCCCCCTCGCGGGGGTACTGCATCGTGGGAACCCGCTCGGAGGAGAGGACGGAGACCATCGCGGCCGCTTTTCAGGGGACGCTCACCGTGTATCACCTGGAGGGACAGCAGGACTATCCGCCCGAACTCAAACAGTCTCTGGCCGGTGTGGCCGCCTCCAAAGAGCCCTTTCTCTTCGACCGGGAGGAGAACGTCCTGAAGGTGTGGGTTCCCCAGGAGGACGTTCTGGGGGCGCAGGCGATGGTGACGCTGTTTGAGCTGTCCAGAACCGTGTACATGCGGGGTCTGACGGGGGTCACCCGGGCCAACGAGATGATGATCTTCATGGGACTTGTCGCGCTGGCCACGGTGACGTTCACTTTGCACCACACCCTGTTGAAGCGCATGGTCCGCCTTCGCGAGGCCGCTGTGAAAATCACGACTCACGCCATGGGCCGGGTTCGCCTTCCCGTGGAGGGCAACGATGAGCTCAGCGACCTGGAAAGAGCCCTCAACGCCTCTGTTTCCGCCGTGGAGGACATTTTCGACAACGTGCCCTTCCCCGTGATTCTCATGGACAGGGAAGGGCGTATCGTGGCGGCCAATCGCCAGACCTCCCTTCTCCTGAATATGACGCAGGAGGCCCTGTCCAGGGCGAACATTCGGGATATTGCCCGACTTCCGGAGCAAATGGAGGCTCTGCTGGAAACCCTGCCGGAGGGCGGAAGCGGAGAGAATAAAGCGGGCGCCGTGTTCGAAATTCTTCTGCAGGCCGAAGGAGGGGCTTTCATTCCGGCGGATGCCTGTATCGGGGCCTTCCAGTACGGCTCCCAGCAGCTCAGGCTCTTCGTGGCTCAGGATTTGCGCCAGCGCAAGGCCGCGGAGGAGTCCAACCGGGTGAAAAGCGCCTTCCTCGCCCATATCAGTCACGAAATTCGCACGCCCATGAACGCCATCATCGGAATGAGCGAGCTTCTCATGCTGTCGAAACTGCCTCACAAAGAGGCCCTGTGCGTGATGAACATCCGCAACGCCGCCAAATCCCTGCTGGCCATCATCAACGACGTTCTGGATTTCAGCCGGATCGAGTCCAACAAGCTGGAAATCGTGGTTATCGATTACGATTTTCTCCAGATGATCAACGACGTCATCAGTATAATCTTTATGCGCGCCTCCGAAAAGGGCGTGAGGTTCCTGGTGGACCTGGCTCCGGATATCCCCGCGGTCATGAAGGGGGACGAGGTCCGTCTGAAACAAATTTTACTGAACCTTCTCAGCAATGCCGTTAAATTCACGGAAAAGGGAATGGTGCGCCTTTCCATTCGCTGTGAACACGGGGATCCCTTCGGCGGGCGGGACGACCTGGCGGTGCTTCGGGTGGATGTTTCGGACACGGGAATGGGCATTCGGGCGGAGAACCTGTCCCACCTCTTTTCCGTTTTTTCGCGCCTGGACCTTCAGCATACGCAAAAAACTGAGGGGACGGGGCTGGGCCTGGCGATCACCCATCGGCTGGTTGAAATGATGGGGGGAACCCTTCGGGTGGAAAGCGAGTTTGGCAGGGGCAGCACGTTCCGTTTTTCCCTGCCCCAGATCGCGGTTTCCCCGCAGGGCCTTGCCGGAATCCAGGAGCCGGAATCGAAAAAAGTTCTGCTTTACGACGGCATCGACGAGGAGCGGTCTCTGATCCTGAAGATGCTGGATGAACTGGAGATCGAACGCGTTTCCTGCGACAGCGTGGAGGAGTTTCTGACCAGACGCGCCGCCGGCGAGGAGGAGGGCTCTCCCTTCACTCACGCGATTTTCGCCATCGATCGATCCGAGCAGTTCGCCACCTTCAAAAGCGCCGGCGACTGCCGCGGCTGCCCCGTCTTTCTGCTGACCAGCATGAGCGTAGCGGTCCTGAACTCCATTCCGCCGGGGGTCATCTCCGTTTTCAGGCCCGTCACGATTATTTCTCTGGAGCGCATCCTGAATGGAAGCTACGCCGACGTGTCTTCTCCGGCTCCGACCTCCCCGCGTTCCGTGATATTCAAGACCCACGACGTTCGGGTTCTGGTGGTGGACGACAATCAGGTCAACCTCGACGTGGCGGTGGGCCTTCTGAAGCATTACGGAATCGCCGCCGATCAGGCCCTGTCGGGCAGAGAGGCCCTGAACCGGCTGGCGGAGGAGGACTACGACATCGTGTTTATGGACCACATGATGCCCGATATGGACGGGGTGGAAACGACGCGGGCCATTCGGGCTATGGGCGGAAAATATGAGAAAATAACGATTATCGCACTTTCCGCCAACGCCGTTTTTGGGATGTCGGAGGTCTTTCTGGCCGCCGGAATGAACGATTTTCTGAGCAAGCCCATCATCATGCAGCAGCTTTCGGCTGTTCTGCGGCGGTGGCTGCCGGCCGGAAAAATCTCTCCGGAGGACGAGGTGGAGTACCTTCCCGCGGTCTCGGAGGCGGAAGAGGCGGTTTCACCGGACGACCCGCTCTTCCCTCTGGGAGGCGTGGCGGGAATCGACCTTTCTCTGGGACTTTCCCGCACCGGCGGGGATCGGGATTTGTATATGACGGTTCTCCGCTCTTTCCTGGACGTCCTCGGAGACAAGGAAGACCTGATCGCGGCCTCTCTGGCGGACAGCCGCTACGGAGAGGAGGGGCAGGACAACTCCGTCGCGGAACATCGCGAGCGCTACCGGATCGAGGTTCACGGCCTGAAAAGCGCTCTGGCCAATATCGGCGCCATGCCCCTTTCCGACGCGGCCAGAACGCTGGAACAGGCGGCCATCGGCGAAGACGGGCAAAAAGTGATGGCTTTGACTCCGACTTTCCTGACGAACCTCCATGAGCTGGGAAAGCGGCTGAAACTGGCCCTTGGCATTCAGGAGGTGTCCGAGGGAGAGATGACCCATCCGTCCAGAGACGACGATCTTCCCGCCCATTTGCGCTATCTGATGCGGCTGATCGAGTCCTGGGAAGGAGACACCGCCCTGGAAACGATACGGGATCCGGTTTTCGAATCCATCGCGGAGGATTTGCGAGAGGTGGAAGAATGTCTGACGGCGCTGAATTACGACGGCGCGCTGCAGCGAATCCGGGAACTGGCCGAGAATGAAACGATGAAAACGATGTGAGTTCCGAAAAAAATGTATAAAGGAAACCGCTGTTCTCTGCAAAACATTTTACATATATATTGAAGACGGGAATGAAGGCTATGGACGATAAAATGGAAAACAAAACAGAAAATACGGCGGGAATTATCACGAAAGGCCAGGAAGAAAGCCTTCCGGACGGAAAGACGGAGAGCAAAAGGAAGGTTCTGATCGTCGACGACGACATCACCAGCCTGAGAGTTCTCCAGTCGGTCCTCAAGGGGATTTACGACACTGCCCCTGCCCGGTCGGGTGAACAGGCCCTGACGTATCTTCAGCGTTTTACCCCGGACATCATTCTGCTGGACATCGACATGCCCGTCATGAACGGCTATGAGGTCATGGGACGTCTCAGGGCCGATCCCCGATGGAAGGATATTCCCGTCATCTTTCTGACCGGTCGGGAAGGTGTGGAAAGCGAAGTTCGGGGGCTTTCGATGGGCGCCGTGGACTACATGCAGAAGCCCATCAACGAGGAGCTGGTTCTGGCGCGGCTGAACACCCATCTGGAACTGGAGATGTACCGCAAGAGGCTTTCCGACCTGGTGGACCAGAAAACCAGAGATTTGGCGCAAAAGAACGCCATTCTGGAGCACATCCAGGAGATTATCATCGTGATGATGGCCCACGCGACGGAGTACCGGGACCAGGTCACGGGCGGGCACATCCGCCGTACGCGTGAATACGTCGATCTTCTGCTGTCGCACATTCCCGACATCGACCCCGGCCACGCTCTCGACCCGGATTACATCAAAACCATCGCCATCGCCTCGCAGCTGCACGACATCGGAAAGGTCGCCATTCCCGACGCGGTTCTGCTGAAACCGGGCAAACTCACCGACGAAGAATGGAAAATCATGCGGACGCACCCGGTGCACGGAGCGGATATTCTGACCGACGCGGCCTCAGAGCTGGGCTCGAAGTCCCTCCTTGACGCCGCCCGTGAAATTGCGCTGGCCCACCACGAAAAGTGGGACGGCACGGGTTATCCCTATGGATTGAAGGGCGAGGCCATCCCCCTCTCGGCCCGCGCCACCGCCGTGGCGGACGTTTACGACGCGCTGCGGGACAAGCGCCCCTACAAGGACGGCCTCGACCACGAGGGCGCGCGCAAAATCATTCTGGAGGGACGAGGCTCCCACTTCGACCCCACGCTGGTGGACGTCTTTGACCACATCCACCCGGAGTTCGGCAGGCTCTACGATTCCGTCAAAAAATAACAGGAAGACAACAAAAAAAGAGGTCCCGCGTCCCACCGTTCAGGGCGCGGGACCTTCTGTTTCTGCCTATATATTGTCCGTATATGAAGGCGTATTGGAAGAGCATGGTTGAAAGTAAAGTCTTTCGCGCCTTGACAAACCCTCCACTGACGGCCTATCCTTTTCAGTGAAACATAAAGAAAGAGAAGGGATCCTGCACTGACATGGAACGACTCAACGGGGATCTCTCCTTCGAGAGCCTGAGCCCGGAGGCTCGGCGGGAGTATGAGAGACGCAAAAAAGACAATACGCTGCCGAAGGAAATCG
>JAISUO010000090.1 GCA_031272035.1 Synergistaceae bacterium | reverse complement strand
TTGTCATCCTTCGTCAGCACCTCACAACACGAAACTCTGCGCGAAGCCCTTCCGTTATCGGTGTTGAGCACGACGGAAGCGCCGAACGTGGAGCTTGTAAAAAAGGTTCAGGAACCTGCAAAAGATTCGGAGATTAAGCAGGATGAAAAGAGTGTGCGGGAGATGATGAAACGCACGTCGGAGCTGGTATCCATGATGAGCCATGACCTGAAATTCGAGGTTCATGACGAGGCGGGCATAGTGCAGATCCATGTGATCGATGCGACGGACGGTCGAATTGTGCGAAAGATCCCCTCCGACGAAGTGCTGAAACTGGTGACAGCCATCAAAGAGAAGATGGCCGAACGGGTAGACGTCAAAGCCTGACCCGAAGTGAGAATGTAAGGCAATAATATGAGAGGAAACGAGAAAGCAGGGCCATCTTTTCTGAAGAGACCCTGCTTTTGTTAATTTTTCACGCCAATTTGAGTTTGTACAGAAAAGAGCCAGCGGTTCCAGCTCAGGGCCGCTCCGAACCGTCTGTCGTCCTGCCGCTTACCGTTGACTCTCCAGTTGTCATTTCTGTCGTCGTTTTTGTTTCCGTCAAATCTTCTGCTCTTCAGGCCTGGTTTCTTTGCGCTGTTCAACGTCGGGACGTTTGTCGTCCTTCTTTCTGTCTTTTTTGTTTTCTTCAGCCTTGCGTTTGTCGGGCTTGATTTCCTTGCGCCGCTCAACGTCGGGACGTTTGTCGTCCTTTTGCCTGTCTTTTTTGTTTTCTTCAGCCTTGCGCTCCTCAGGAGTGAGTTCTTTCCGCCGATCATCGGTCTTTCGGTCGTCAACGGCGGTCTCGCGGATCGTGTCATCCGCCGCTCTCAATAAAACCCCGACCGGGGAAGCGGACTGATAGCCGCTCTCTTTCGCGGCGGAAGGAACCGCGCTCAAACAAACCATCAAAATCGCCAATGTCACAAACTTTTTCACGTTATTCCTCTCCTTTTAGAAAGTATTGATTGATACCAATTTGTTTTCAATCGAGCGTTAATGTTAATGAAGAAGCTAATGTTTGAATATACCATTCTTATTTTCTCTCGGCTGCGTTCCCCCTTTGAAAGCAGGGTCATCTTTTCTGAAGGGACCCTGCTTTTGTCAATTTTCACGCCGTCTTTTTCGAAAAACGCAACGAACGCTCCAGACTAATGGACGAGGGAACGCACCTGTTCAACCGACAAGCCCGAGCTTTTTGCGATGATTTCAGGAGGAACACCATCAGCCAGCAGATTTTTGGCCATTTCCTGCCTGCCTTCCTGCATGCCTTCTATCCTGCCTTCCTGTCTGGCTTCCATTTTTGTTTTTTCCAGGTAATCTCTTTCGAAAAACGGGATGAACACTTCTTTTCCCTCCTCGTTCAGTTGGCACAGATATTCTCTGTATTGTTGGGGGAGAGGGCTCTGTTTTATCAATGTTTTACACCAGACTAATGAACGAGGGAACGCACCTGTTCAACCGACAAACCCGAGCTTTTTGCGATGATTTCAGGAGGAACGCCATCAGCCAGCAGATTTTTGGCCATTTCCTGCCTGCCTTCCTGCATGCCTTCTATCCTGCCTTCCATCTTACCTTCTATTCTGCCTTCCTGCCTGGCTTCCATTTTGGTTTTTTCCAGGTAATCTCTTTCGAAAAACGGGATGAACACTTCTTTTCCCTCCTCGTTAAGTTGACACAGATATTTTCTGTATTGTTCCGACAGTTTTCTGTCTTCCAGGCAGAGAATCCGGGAAATAAAAAGATGAAGATCATGCTTTTCCTCCAGGCTCCAACCCCGGTCTCCAAGGATTCCTGCCAGCGTGCGCAGATAATTGTACTTCTGAAGTTCCTCTTTGCTCGCCGCCGATTTTTTTGCCGCATAAAGCACGAGGTCTATGGGATTGTCGCTCGACAACAACTCTTCATCATTTAGCTCCGTCAGCATAAGATTATTATAGCGGTAAACGGTCTCCGTTCCATAGTGGCTGTACTCATAAAACTGCCGCTCACCGCTCGGCCGCTTCTCCGCGGAAATGGCCAGCGCCACCGGTTCCTGCCGATAATGCCCATAGATCAGGCATTTGTAATGATACATCCTCTCGGCGAGATTTCCGTCGCCGTTGCTCTGTTGGGCCTCCGCATGAAATAAAACGCGCTCCGTGTCTCCTTCCGTCAGCGGAACGCCTGCAAACTTATCCGCCGAATGCGCAAATTTATGGATCTTCGGGTCACCTGTATTCAAAAGGTCCTGAAATTCCTTATCGAGAAAAATGGGCGGTCTGCTTTTGTCCGCCTTCTCGTACAGCTCCGGCACGGCCCTTTTCAGAAGAAGGTAGAAATATCTTTCAATCAGGCTTTTCCAAAAACCATCGTAATCAGAACGCCCTTCATCATCTTCTTCAAGGTCTGTTTTTTCCTCCGTGTCGTCAGGCTGAACTTTCATCTGCTCTGTTTCTTCTGCCGTCAAAAGCAATCCCTCCCTGTCATGGCTCGCTATTATAGTCGAAACCGCGATTGCGTTTGTCCGGTATATTGCGTAGAATTGCCGAAAGGGCGTGGCGGAAGGATTCTTATTTGGCGGTTATATCGATTTTTGGAGGTACAGTAAAATGGCAGGCCGGGCGGATGTGAAAATCGATCGGGAAACGCTTTGGAATACGATTGTGGAAATGGGGAATATCGGAAAGAACGGCGCCGGACGCACGCGTCTGGCTCTGAGCGAAGAAGATCTGGAGGCGCGCCGGCTGCTGGTCCGGTGGATGAAGGATCTGGGGCTTGAGGTCCGGATGGATGCAGCCGCGAGTATCTGGGGAGTGCGCGCGGGGCGGGACGCGGGGGCCGCTCCCGTTCTTCTGGGGTCTCATATCGACACGGTGCGGAACGCGGGGATGTTCGACGGCGTGATGGGGGTTCTGTCGGGGCTTGCTGTTCTGCGGGCCCTGAACGAGGCGAAGGTCGTTACGAAACGCCCTGTGGCCGTTATTTCTTTTACCGACGAAGAAGGCGTCCATTTTCTGTCGGGGGGAATGGTGGGCAGCCGGTTCATTGCCGGGCTCGCCGACATGGAGTTCTTCGCTTCCCGGTGCAACTCCGGGGGAAAAAGCTGCCGTGACGCCATCGCCGAAAGCGGCTTTGTGGGAACGGACCGCCTGGATCCGCTTCCCTGCGCCTATCTGGAATATCACATTGAGCAGGGACCGGTTCTTGTGGACGAAAACATACAAATCGGTGTGGTGGAAGGCGTTGTGGGCCTTTCGTGGCTGCGCGTCACCTTTAGAGGGGAGGCGAACCACGCCGGAGCCTTCCCCATGAACCGACGGCATGACGCCGGACTGGCGGCCGCCAGGGCTGTTGTCGGGCTCAACCGTCTGGCCTTCGATCTCGGGCGGGACACGGTCATCACGCCGGGGCAGCTGATCCAGTCGCCCAACCTTCCCAACATCGTTCCCGGAGAGGCCGTTCTCACGGTGGACATTCGCCAGTTCGACCCCGATTTGCTGGAACGGGGAATCGGGCGGGTGAAGGAGGTTGTCCGGGAGGCCGCGGAGCAGGAAGGGGTGTCGGTGGAGGTCGAGACGCTTTCCCGCACAAAGCGGGCCGTATTTCCGGAGGAACTGGTGTCTCTGGTGGAACGCAGCGCCGGGGAACTGGGCTTTACGACCCGGCGTATGCCCAGCGGGGCCGGCCACGATGCGCAGATTATTCACACGATCTGTCCGTCCACGATGATTTTCGCGCCCTCCAGAGACGGCAGAAGTCATTGTCCCGAGGAGTATTCCTCTCCGGAGGACGTGGGGAACGGAGCGGACGTCCTTCTTCAGTGCGCCCTCCAGCTGGCGGAGTGACCGGCGGTCCGCCGCTCAGGCCGGGTCCTTCCAGGCCAGGTCCACCGGCGGAATCAGGTCTTTCACTTTGGGGTGGTACGGCCCCCCCGGAGTGTAGGAATAGATTTCCAAAAAGCCCCTGAACCCGAAGGCAAAGCTCTTCACCCTGCGTTTATCCGATCCCGATCCTCCCACGAGAAGAAAGCGCTGCGTGACCACGTCGGGCAGGGGCTTCCATTCCCGCAGAAGCCATTCGATATCCGGACCGTCACGGTGCAGCCAGACGATGTAGTCCCAGGCGTAATATTTTGCGATGGGAAGCATCAGGCTGCCCTTCACCATGGTGATCTGGCGGCTGACGCCCTGCATACTTCCCTGCTCCCAGGGCGTGAAGCCAAGATAAGTCCACATCTCGCTGTTTCTGGCGAGTTTGGAATAGTCTGACATTTTAATCTCTCCTTTCTGTTACAATATAAAAGATTATCATACTGATTTTGCTTTCGACCGTACCTGAAAGCTGTAATTGAAAGTTGTAAATTGGAAGCCGGATGCGAGCAGCGATGTCGTGTTGTTTTTTGTGCGACCGTCGCGATGCGAAAAAAAATTTGTCTGTGAGGTGCTTCAGGCGATAATGAAAAATTTACTGAAAAAAACTTTGCGGGTGTGGGGAGTCGCGCTGCTGATTTCAGGCGGCGCGGGGGTTTTTGCGGCCGAAGCGGGAGACCTTTTTTCGTCGCTGCCGGAGATGCGTTACGCCAGTGTCCAGGGGGCGCCCTTCGGGGGACAGACCCCTCCGAGGCGATCGGGAGGAACCGCGGAGGAGATTTTTTTCGAGACGGCCGCCCAGGGAACCCCTCTGCAAATGCGGGAGCTTCTGAGCAGCGGCATGAAGGTGGACGAAAAGGATCCTTTGGGAAACACGGCCCTTATCCTGGCCGCCGGAGAAAATAGGGACCCTGAGATGATCCGGGTGTTGCTGACGGCGGGAGCGGACATCAACGTGCGCAACAAAAACGAATTGAATCCGATCATGGCCGCCGCCGAGAGAAATACGAATCCCGAGATCGTCGCCACTCTGGTGAAAGCGGGAGCGGGAGTCGACGACAAGGGGACGGGAGGGGCGACGCCTCTTTTTTCCTCGATTCTCGTCAATCCCAATCCGGCGGTTATCATTGAGCTGATCCATTTGAGCGCCGACGTCAACATGGGGAACAAAGATGAAACGACGCCGCTGATGGTCGCGTGTTTCGAGTATCGGGGAACGGAGGTCCTGGAGGCGCTGCTGAAGGCCGGCGCCGACGTCAACGCGAAAAACCGGAGCGGAATAGCGGCCCTGTCCATCGCGGCGGGTACGGCTCAGGAGGCCGCGGCGATCGAGCTTCTGCTGAAGGCCGGCGCCGACCTGAAGGCGGTGAATAATCAGGGGCAGACGGCGTTGCATTACTCGCTCTCCACGAACCAGAATCCGGAGATCGTGAAACTCCTGCTGGATGCCGGATCCGACGCGAACGCCCGCTATGGAAAGGGAACCACGCCGCTTATGCTGGCGCTCCGGTATCAAAAATCCCAGGAGATGATCAAGCTCCTTCTGGATCGGGGAGCCGACGTCAACGCCGCGGATGACGACGGGCGAACGCCGCTGATGATCGCCGTTCAGAAGGACTCCGGCGGCGAGATGATCAAACTTTTGCGGAGCGCGGGCGCGGATACGCTCGTAAAGGATAAAGCGGGACAGACGGCCCTCGATATGGCGAAGGCCGCGGGAAAACCGGAAATCGTGAGCCTGCTGGAGTGACGGCGAACGCGGCTTATACGGATTCCGACACATGCGGTTCCGGAGGGTTTTTTACCCTGTAAAACGTGTTACAATAGAACTTCCTGAGTACGTCTCTGTCGCGCCTCGCAGGTGACAGGGACGTACTGTCTGTTATGAAAATTCCCGAAGGGTGTCCTGTAGATGAAGGTGTGTCTGACTTATGACTGAAGAAGTGAAGGGCGGAGAACTTTTCACAAAGGTGGTGCCTCTGCCGCTGGTGGAGGAGATAAAGCAAAGCTATCTGAGTTACGCGATGAGCGTCATTGTGGGACGCGCGCTTCCGGACGCCCGCGACGGACTGAAACCGGTGCAGCGCCGTATTCTCTACGCGATGACGGAACTGGGGCTGAGGCACAGCTCCGCTCATAAGAAGTCGGCCCGCGTGGTCGGCGAAACGATGGGTAAATACCATCCCCACGGCGACAGCGCCATCTACGAGACGATGGTGCGCATGGCCCAGCCCTGGAGCCTGCGTTACTGCCTGGTGGACGGGCAGGGCAACTTCGGCTCCATCGACGGAGACAGCGCGGCGGCCATGCGTTACACGGAAGCGCGTCTTTTCGAGCTGGGAGAGCTGATGCTGGCCGACATCGAGGAAGATACGGTGGAGTGGGGACCCAACTTCGACGAATCCCTGCAGGAACCTCTCGCCCTGCCCGCGGCTCTTCCGAACCTGCTGGTCAACGGCAGCACGGGAATTGCGGTGGGCATGGCCACGAACATCCCTCCCCACAACCTGAGAGAGGTGGTCAGTTCCCTCTGTTATCTCATCGATACTCCCGCGGAGGAGGTCGCACTTTCGGAAATCCTGAAGCGAATGCCGGGGCCGGATTTTCCCACAGGAGCCATCATCCTGGGGCGGGAGGGCATCCGGGACGCCTACAGTACGGGGCGGGGCCGCATCGTGGTCCGCGGGCGCATGCACGTGGAGGAGGGAAAGCGGGGCAAAGTTTCCGTCATCATCACCGAGATCCCCTTCATGGTGAACAAGACCACGCTGATCGAGGCCATGGTTTCCGCCGTCCAGGAAAAGCAGGTGGACGGGGTCTCGGACATCCGGGACGAGTCCGACCGCGATGGAATGAGGATCGTGCTGGAGCTGACACGGGACGGCGACTCCGATCTGGTCATGCGGCAGCTGTACCGGCATACCCAGCTTCAGTCCACCTTCGGCGTGATCAACCTGGCTCTGGTGAACGGTCATCCCCGGGAGCTGCCCATCGTGGACATGCTCTCCGTCTTTTTGATGCACCGGAGAGACGTAATCCGCAGGCGAACCGAATTTCGCCTGAACAAGGCTCAGGCCCGGGAACACATTCTCGAAGGGCTGGTGAAGGCACTCGACAGCATCGATGAGGTCATCGCGCTGATTCGGGGAGCCAAGACGGCTGCGGAGGCCAAAGAAAGCCTCGTGGAACGTCTGGCCTTCACCGAGATTCAGGCCCAGGCGATTCTGGAAATGCGGCTCCAGCGCCTGACGGGCCTTGAACGGGAGAAACTCCATGACGAACTGCGGCAGATTCTGGCCGACATCGAGGGCTATAAAAAAATACTGGGCAACCCGAAAGTTCTGGACGGCGTGATCCGCGCCGAGCTGGAGGATCTGGCCGCCCGTTTCGGCGACGACCGCCGCACGGAAATTATCGACAGCTTTGAGGAATCCTCGGACGAGGACCTGATTCCGGAGAGCGACATCGTGGTGGTGCTCTCCCAGGACGGTTTTCTGAAGCGTCAGGATCTGGAGAGCTACACCCTTCAGGGTCGGGGCGGAAAGGGCAGAAAGGGCGCTTTCGTCCCTGAAGAAGACGCCATCGCCATGGTCAGCGTCACTCACACCCATCGGGAACTGTATTTCTTCACCTCCCGGGGGCGGGTTCTGACCCTGCGCGGTCACATGATTCCGGAGACGAAATCGGGCAAGGGCAAGCAGATCGCGAAGCTGCTTCCTCTGGAAAAGGAAGAGCATGTGGTGGCTCTGTACGGCGGCGAGCTGACAGGGCTCAACTACGCTTTCTTCATCACCCGGAGCGGGGTGGCCAAGCGCATCGAGCTTTCCGAGCTGGCGGGCTCCAACCGGCCGCGCCGCGTCATCACTCTGGACGAAGGGGACGAAATCGCGCAGGTGCGTCTGACCACGGGGAAGGACGACCTTTTACTGATGACGGCGGGCGCCCAGGCCCTTCGCGTTCCGGAAGAGGAGTTCCGGTCCATGGGACGAAGCGCGCGAGGCGTTCGAGGCATGAGACTCGCCCCTGAGGACGTCATCATCAGCTGCGACGTGGTCAGCGAGGAAAGCCACATCCTGATCCTGAGCGAACGCGGCGTGGGCAAACGGTCCCGTTTCGAGGAGTTCACTCCCCACCATCGGGGAACCTCGGGGGTACGGGCCATGAATCTGGGGCCGAAAACCGGCAGGCTGATCGGGTGCTGGGCGGTGCGCGACCAGGACGAGATTATCGCCATCACCACCCGGGGCCGCATGATTCGCGTGGCCGTTCAGGAGATGCCGCTTCTGAGCCGGACGGCCATGGGGAATATTACGGTGCGCCTGGACGAGGGCGACCTTGTGGCGGACTGCAGCATCGTTCGAATGGACGAAGACCGGCCCGAACCGGAGCCCGAACCCGAAAAACTCCTGCTGGAATGAACCGGAGGATGAAATGAAGCTGGCGAAAGACGGTATCCCGACGATAGTGTATCTGGGCTTCGCGGCGGTGCTTTTTGCGATGATTTCGCCCCTGCCCGCGGGGGTGCTGGTGGTGCTGACGGGTTTTACGGCCTGGTTCTACCGGGATCCGGACCGGATTCCTCCGGAGGGTGAAAATGTGCTGGTCTCCCCGGCCGACGGAAAAGTGGTGGAAATAGAGAAATCGACGCACCCCTTTACGGGTCCGGCGGTGAAGGTGGGGATCTTCATGAACGCCTTCAGCGTCCATGTCAATCGGGTTCCCTGCGAGGGAACGGTGGAGTATCTGGAGTATATTCCGGGTAAAAAAATCGCCGCTTTCGCCCCCAAAGCGTCGGAGGTGAACGAACGTCACTGCGTGGGGCTGTCCACGGCCTGGGGTCCCATTCTGATGGTGCAGATCGCCGGACTGATGGCCCGGAGGATCGTCTGCCGCGTCCGAAAAGGAGACAGGCTCGGCCGGGGCGACCGGTATGGAATGATTCGACTGGGCTCCAAAGTTGACATCTATCTCCCCGAAGGCGTAGAATTGACGGTGAATATGAGCGACAGAGTGTATGCGGGGAAAACCCCCTTAGGAGTGATGCCGAAGTGAAATTGTTCAGAAGATGGTCGGGGCGAAAAAAGAGAACACCCCTTTCGTTCCGGCAGATTGCCCCTAATATGGTAACGAGCGGGAACCTTTTATGCGGGATGTTTTCCCTGATTTTGGCGTTTCATGGGCGATTCGTTCCCGCGGCCTGGCTGATCTTTTTCGCGGTCATTTTCGACGGACTGGACGGCAAGGTGGCTCGCAGCTTGGGGGGCGGCTCCCAGTTTGGTCTGGAGTTCGACAGTCTGGCGGACCTGGTGAGTTTCGGGGTCGCTCCGGGGCTCCTGATCGACATTGCCTCCCTGGATCAGCTGGGGGGTGTGGCGGGGGGCGTCATCGCCTGCTTTTTCGCTCTGTGCGTCGCTCTGCGCCTGGCGCGTTTCAACGTGGTTCACGTACCGGGGCCCTTTCAGGGGCTTCCCAGTCCGGCGGGGGGCCTTTTCGTGGCGTCCTTCGTGCTGGCGGGGATTCCTCTCGATCCCCTTCTGCTGGGCGTCGTGCTGATTTTTACGGGATTGCTGATGGTTTCCAGCGTCCCCTACGCGAACCTCAAGAAGCTGACCCGGGAAAGCGCGGACCGGAGAAAATGTCTTCTGGTGCTGGGGCTGGTGTCTTTGTGCTTTACGTTCCTGAAGGAAGCGGCTCCTCTGGCGCTCTTCTCCATTTATATCGTAAGCGGTCTTCTGCGCTTCGACTGGGGCGAGTGGCTTCTTCGTCCGGACAGAACGGAGGCGGATGTATCGCACAGTCAATAAGGTGCGGTTACTTCGAGTCCGGTTTAAATTTATCGATCTGTTCATTGACAATTGACAAAACCAGAGGGGGAGCGTCCTGCTGAGAGGAAGGTCTGACTCGGTTCGGCTGCGAAAAAAGCAAAGCCGGCCGATCGCTGAAAAGACCTTCGACCCCTGAACCTGATCCGGGTAATGCCGGCGGAGGGAGACGGTGCAAAACGTAAGGTTGAACGCGGTTCTCTCAGACAGGGGGCCGCGTTTTTTGTTTGTGATGATTTTTTGTGCTGGTTTCTGTTTTTGAATACGCAAAATATGCAATTTTATGGGGGATGATTTCTGTTGATCGCTGAGGAACGTAATAAAGTAAGGCCGGAAAGCGGAATGAACGGGCAGGACCCCGTGATGAAAAAAGTTTTGACGATCGCCGGTTCGGACTGCAGCGGAGGGGCGGGAATTCAGGCGGACCTGAAGACTTTTTCGGCCCACGGGGTTTTTGGCATGAGCGTCGTGGTTTCTGTTGTGGCGGAGAACACCTGCCGCGTCATTGACATTCAGGACATCACTCCGGATATGATCGAAAAACAGATTGACGCCGTTTTCGAGGATATCGAGGTGGACGCCCTGAAGCTCGGTATGCTTTCCAACGCCGTCAGCATGGAGGCCGTGGCAGGAAAACTGCGTCAGTACAAACCGAAAAACGTCGTCCTCGATCCCGTCATGTACGCCAAGAACGGCGCCCCGCTGATGGAGCCGGAGGCCATTGAAACGCTGATTTCGACGGTGCTCCCTCTGGCGGACCTGGTGACGCCGAACATTCCGGAGGCGGAAAAAATCGCCGGCATGAAAATCAATGAGGAGGGCTCCGGCTCCGCTGCCGACGAGATCGGACGAATGGAAGCCGCCGCGGAGAAAATCTGTCGCATGGGCTGTAAAAACGTTCTGGTCAAGGGGGGACATGCCGTTGGCAGCGCCCTCGACGTCCTGTTTGACGGAAAGCGAATCCTGCGCTTCGACGCGCCCCGGGTTGACACCAAAAATACCCACGGCACGGGCTGCACCTACTCATCCGCCATTGCCTCGAACCTGGCCCTGGGGATGACGCTGCCTCAGGCTGTGGATCGGGCCAAGGCCTACGTGACCACGGCCATACTTCACGCGCTGCCCGTCGGGAAGGGACATGGTCCCACCCATCACTTCTACGAACTTTATAAATACGGACTTGAAAGGAATTGAACGATACAAAATGACCGGTACGAAATTGAAAGACTGCGCCCCTGAAGATCTGGCGAATGCCTGGAGAGCGATCGCGGCGGAAAAACCGCTGATTTTTCACATCACGAACCCCGTGGCCACGTCTTTGCAGGCCAACGTATGCCTGGCGGTGGGCGCTTCTCCCCTCATGTCCCAGTATCCGGAGGAGACGGAGGAGCTGATCGGCCTGGCCCGGGGGTTTCTGGTCAACCTGGGCTCTCCCGCGGAACCCGCTCTGGCCGCTGTGGAGCGTGGCATGAAGGCGGCGAAAAACACGGGCTGTTTTACGCTCCTGGATCCGGTGGGCTACGGCGCTTCCCGTTTTCGCGTGGAGAGTACGGACCGGTTTCTCAGGGAACATTCGTTTTCGATCATCAAGGGCAACGGCGGGGAAATTTCCCTGCTGGCCGGAGTCGGAGGAGCCACCAAAGGCGTAGACGTCCTGTCGGTGGGAGATCTGGACCGGGGCGTGCTGAATCTGGCGCGGAAGTTCGACTGCCTGGTCTGCGCCACGGGAGAAACGGACTGCCTCTCCGACGGCGAAACTCTTGTCCGGGTGACGGGAGGGAGCGCTCTGCTGCCTTTTCTCTCGGGAAGCGGCTGTACGGCGGGGACGGTTATGCTGGCGGCGACGGCGGCCTGCGGGGACGCCGCCGTGGGGGCCCTCTGCGGGCTGGTGGCCATGGGGATCGCTTCAGAACGGGCGGAAAAGCGGTGTTCCGGCAGTGGAACCTTCGCTCCCTGCCTGATCGACGAACTGCATCGTCTGAAGCCGGAGGATTTTTTGAGCGAACCACGACGCTGGAGCGTGACGAGCCGGAGTTTATAAAAGGAAGGTGACTGTATTGGAGCTGAATGTGAAACTGCAGCTGAATCTGAAGGAGTGGGACCTGAAAAAAGCCCTGCGTTTGTACGTTATTCCTGACCGAATCATCGGCGCGCCCCTGTCCCTGACGGATCAGACGCGGCTGGCTCTTGAGGGCGGGGCGACGGTCATTCAGCTTCGGGATAAGGAAATGGACGGCGGGGATCTCCTGACGACGGCCGGGGAGATGGCCGCTCTCTGCCGGAAGGCGGGCGCACTTTTCATCGTCAACGACCGGTTGGACGTGGCGCTTCTTTCCGGAGCGGACGGAGTGCACCTCGGACAGAGCGACCTGTCCGTGAAAGAAGCGAGAAGACTGGCGCCCCGCCCCTTCATTGTGGGGGCCTCGGCCCATACGCCGGAGGAGGCTCGAAGGGCGGAGGAAGATGGGGCGGATTATCTTGGGGTTGGAGCGGTGTTCGACACGGGCTCGAAGGGGAACGCGAAGGTCATTGGGACGAAAGGTCTTCGCGCCGTGGCGGACCTCGCGCGAATCCCTCTGGTGGCCATAGGCGGAATATCGGAGGAGAACCTGACGGAGGTCCTGAAGTGCGGCGTCGATGGTGTTTCGGTCATTTCCGCCGCCGTCAGGGGCGACGTCCGCCAGCGCACCGCCGCCCTCCTGAAAAAGATGGGCGAAGGGACTCAGAAAAGCGCTGATTAATGCTCATTGACCCGTGGGAAGGGGGGTCTCGGGGGGCTATGCCCCCTGAGCTTTTGGGGGTCTCTCGCGGGGGGCTCTGCCCCCTGAGCTTCTCTAGAAAGGCCAGCCGGGGAGGATGAGGCGGCCGAAGTATCTGCCGGCGAACCGGAGAAGCTGCGGCCCCCAGAGCAGCGCCGCCAGCCCGCCGGCGGAGAGACAGGGGACGAGGGGGATGGAGTCCCGACGGCCCCATTTCACTTTGCCCGCAAGCATCAGCCCGATGGCCACAAGGCCGCCCGCCATCATTCCCAGGTAAAAGCTCAGCAGGCACAGTTTCCACCCCAGAAGGGCGCCCAGCCCCCCCATGAAGCAGGCGTCGCCCCATCCCATGCCTCCGCGGCTCACGACGATGATGAGGGCGAAAATGCCCCACCCGGCGGCGGCTCCGATCAGTCCGTCAAGGACGGCGTCTCTGCCCCCGAACAGGCGGATCACCAGCCCGCACAGCCCCAGAAACAGGGTGAAGATGTCGAACACGTCCCCCGTCTCGTAGTCGGTCAGGGAGTTGATCAATATTCCGGACAGTCCCGCCATGGAGGCCAGAAGCGCCCAGGTTGGCCCCCACCGCCAGGCCAGAAGTCCGGAGGCCGCCGCCCCGATCACCTCCACAATGAAGTAGCGGGGGGAAATACGGGCGTTGCATCCCCGGCAGCGCCCCCGCTGAAGCGGCCAGGACACCAGAGGAATCAGCTCGCAGAAGGTGAGTTCCTTTCCGCAGGATTCGCAGATCGAACGTTCCTTACCCCACCAGGGCCTTCCGGTCACGCTGCGGTGAGCGACCACGTTGAAAAAAGATCCCAGCGAGGCCCCCAGCACCGCGAAAATCGCAATGAACACGACCTGAAAAGACGAAAAAAAGTTCATCGAAAATCCATACCTCCAATGGGGTGTTCCAGATCGAACGATCCGGAGTCAGAATCACTTCCTGCCCTTGTCTCCGTACCGCTGCTGGCCGTAGGATGCGGTATGCTGCGCTCCATGGTGATGAGCGGTTGTGTCTTTGAGATCCTTCAGAGACTGTTCGAATTCCTTCGCCAGCTTTTCACGTTCCTTCTCCGCGGAGTGGGCGTCCTTGTCCAGATTGCGATCCAGATAGCCCATATCCACCAGCGCCTGGACGTCGCGAATATCCGCGCCCAGCGTGCTGGAAAGCGTCTCCACGTTGAACCCGACTTTGGGGTTGTCTCTCAGAAATTCGCGCAGCCTGGGATAAAGTTCGTCGAGACGATCCAGGCAGGCGGGGCAGGTGCGCCCTCCGGCGGACGTAAACAGTTTGCCACAAAGTTTACAGGTGAGCAACGGCATAAATAATTCCCCCTTAACAGACTTAATAGAAGTGCTCCTTCTTCGTTCTTCATCTTCGTCTTTCATCTTTGTCTTTCATTGTCCCGCCGAAAATTTTACCGCAGAGGACCGGACAAAACACGAGATTTTTCGAGCCTTCTTTTTTCACTCCTGAATATTGTATCGTATCCATTGACAGTTTTCGCCTTGCGGGATTGGGCGTGTTGAACGTACAATAGTCGGGCAGTGCATATAACCGGAGAAAAGGAGAAAAATCATGAATCCAACGGTGATCGATCATATCGGAGTTGCGGTGAAAAATCTGGACAGCGCCCTGAAGTTCTGGGAGTCCACGCTGGGGATCAAATGCACGGGGGTTGAAGAGGTGGCCGAGCAAAAGGTCAAAACGGCGTTTCTTCCCGTGAAGGACACGGAGGTCGAACTGCTGGAGCCCACGGCTGACGACAGCCCCGTGGGGAAGTTCATCGAAAAGAAAGGCGAGGGCATCCACCACCTGGCGATTCGCGTGCCCGACGTTCAGAAGGCCCTCGATGAGCTGAAAGCCAAAGGGATTCGGCTGATCGACGAAAAACCGCGCAGAGGCGCCGGCGGGGCGAAAATTGCCTTCATCCATCCCTCGGCCACGGGCGGCATTCTTCTGGAGATTTCGGAAAGATAACGCCGGCGCTTTTTTTGCGGATTTTGTAAAGACTGCAAAGGCAAGGGAGTTTAAACGAGGCGTGGCTTCCCGAAAAAAAAGAGCGGGTGCGGAAAGGTTTTTTCTGGCCTTCGGAATTCGTCTTTTCAGGTTGCTGCCCCATCGGGCGGCTTTGTGGACAGGAGCTTTTCTGGGCCGTGCTCTGTGGCTTTTCTCGAAGAGCAAGGTCGACAGAGCCGAGCGTCACTGTGTGTCGGCCCTGGGGATGGGAATCACTCCGGCGCGAAGGATCATCCGGAACGCCTACGCCAATATGGGCCGTTCCGTGGCGGAGTTCACGCGTATGGGGCAGTTGCTTCCGACTTTGCGGGAACGGATTTCGATCGAGGGGAAGGAACTGTTGGACGAAGCCCTGTCCCGGGGCAGGGGCGCGCTGATCATGACGGCCCATCTGGGCAACTGGGAGCTGGCCGGGGCTCGAATGGTGGCCGAGGGCTATGCAATTTCCCCTGTATATACCCCCCAGAGAAACGGGGGAGGCCTGGAGGACTTCCTGGAGTACCAGCGCACCCGAACGGCGGGCATGAACCTGATCCCCAGCGAGGGGCCGGGTCTGCGGAAACTGTTTCGCGTTATTCGAGAAAAGGGGATTCTGCTCTTTTTGCAGGACCTGGACGCCCGAAAGGAAGGTGTACGCGTCCCGTTTTTGGGAATGGAGGCCAGCACCGCGGTGGGGCTCATAACGCTGTACCGGAAATTTCGGGCTCCGATCGTTCCAATATTTACTGTGCGCAATCCCGATGGGTGCACTCATACCATTTATGTGCAGAGCGTGTTGAGTGACCTTTCGGAAGATGACGGAGCTCCTTTCGGGACAAATGTGGTAAAGTCTCTGCAGATATGTAATAATATACTGACCAGGTGGGTGGAAAAATACCCTGACCAGTGGCTGTGGTTTCTGGATCGATGGGAATCCGTCGAAAAGGAGCTTTCCCGATGATCCTCGGGCTGGACCCGGGGCGGGACAAAACGGGGTGGGCCCTGGTGGAGAAGCAGGGCGATCTGATTTGGTCCGGCATAGTCCCAACGGAGGAGTTGTCCGTTTTTTTTCAGGTGCTGGATTGTCGTTCTTCTGAATGGGAGAAGGGTTTTTCCCGCTGGAGGTACGAACGGGTGAGGGACCTTCTTCCGGAGGGCGAAGAAACGGGACAAATGTGTGTCATGCTGGGGAACGGCACGGGAAGCCGAGACATCCTGGAGAAAATCGCCCCTTTCGACGTTCGGGTGTTCGAGGTGGACGAGAAGGGGACGACGCTTGCGGCACGGGATCTTTACTGGCATCTGCACGGCGTCGTCGGGTGGCGGAAATTTTTACCCCGCCGTCTGAGAGTTCCCCCGAGGATTCTCGACGATATGGCGGCTTGGGCGATAGCTCTTCGGGGCCTCGAAAAATGGTCCGGAGAGAAGATTTTTATTTTGGAAGACAAGAATTTTAACGGAGAAAATATTTAAAGGTGTCATGAAGATAAAAATTTATTTATTTGATATTTTTCAACACCTTATGAAATTTAATGATAAACTGAGAGAGAACTGTCCTCGATCCCCGGAAGCGGAATGACGGACAGGAAGGGAGTAGGCAATTAAGATGAGCAATATGGACAAACTCGCTGTTCTCGTCAATATGTTCGGTTCGTCGCTGATCTCTGTGGGACGGGAAGTGGGGCTTGAAGTCACGTTGAACAAGGCGCAGGTCTCTCAGGGAGTCAAGGTGGCCAATGTATGTGCGGCGTCTCTCATCGGCATAGTGGGCAGCGGGATACAGGGGACGGCGATTATCATGTTGGATACCGCAGGCTTCGGAGCCGTCGTTACGGCCATGTCCGGGGGAATGATCCAGCCCGCCACGGGAGATTCCGTCGCCATGAGCGTGGTGGGTGAGCTTTCCAATATGGTAAGCGGAAGAGCCCTGATTCAGGCCGCGCTCCCCGGAGTGGACGTCACGCCTCCCCAGCTTCTGGCGGGGGACAATATTCGCAACGTTCCCAATCAGGCTCCGGGAATCAAGTGTTTTACTCTGCCCTTCTCCGTCCAGCCGAGCGGGATGTTGTATCTCGTGTTGTCCTTCAACGCGGAATGATCCGGGCGGGAGGGGTCTGTGTCCTGAAAAACTGAGGCGGCGTTTTCAGGGTTCAGAGTTACCGATGCCGGACGAAGGCGAGAATGGCGGTAGTTCTTTTGGGGCTGCCGCTTTATTTATTGCAGTGGTGTTGTATTGCAGTGGTTTTGGATTGTCCTCGAAGAGAGGAGGGCTCTGCGTGAAATATGCGAAAAACGTTCTGTGCTTTCTGCTTTTCCTGAGTCTGTTTCCTTCCTTTGCCGCGGAAGGCGGGGTTGTTCTCGTGCTGTCCGGAGGCGGAACCCGGGGTTTTGCCCACGTGGGCGTCATTGAGGTTCTTGAGGAGCAGAAAATCCCCGTGGTGGGTATCGTGGGCACCAGCATCGGCTCCCTCATCGGCGCTCTCAGCGCCAGCGGATACAACGCCAGAGAGCTCCGCGAAATCGTGTCGCATCTGGACCTTCCCGCCCTGCTGACGGAAAATACGGGACCGATGTTCGTTTTCACCGGCGACGACCGCAAGGCCAAGATGAACACGATTTCGGCCCTGACCTTCAAAAAGACGAAACATCAGGGCGGCCCGCTGGGGATTCTCACGGGGGACAAACTTTTCCAGTATTATCGGGAACTGATGAAAAACGTGGACGTGACGGACTTCAACGAGCTTCCCATCCCCTACGCGGCCGTGGCGGCGGATATTCGCACCGGTGAAAAGGTGGTTTTGCGGTCGGGGAGCCTGCCCTCCGCCATGAGGGCTTCCATGTCGATTCCCGCCCTTTTCGAGCCCTGGGAGGTCAACGGACGCCTGCTGGTGGACGGCGGGCTGGTTTCGAACCTTCCGGTGGATACGGCTATGGAGCTGTTTCCCGGCTTTCCGGTGGTGGGGGTGGACGTTTCGGACATCCCCTCGGCGGATCGTCCCATCAACACGTTTATCGACGTGATCGACCAGTCTCTGACCGTCGTGATGCGCCGCACCACCACGGAGGAGAGTACGCACGCCGACCTCGTCATCGTTCCGTCGGTTCAGGAATTTTCCTTTTTGGACAGCGACGCCTCGAACACCATCATCCAGCGGGGCAGAGATGCCGCTCTGGCCGCAATCGACAAAATCCGCGCCCTTTCGGACAGCGCGCCGACACAGCCTTCCGCGCAGCGGGAGCAGACGGAGCCTCCCATTGTGGCCGACGTTCATGTGCAGGGGCTGCCCGGCGCGATATGCGAACGGCTGCGCAAAAGATTCCTGGGCTGGGTGGGAAAACCGCTGAATGTGGACGAGGTGTCTGAAAGCGCGGACCAGCTGTTGGCCACGACGGATATTTCTACGATGGACTACCGCTTCGACCGGATCGCGGACAACAAAGTGATTCTCGTCCTTGACGTGCGCCGGCGTTCCGACGTGGAGCTTGGAGTTTCGGGATACACCACCAACCTGGACCCCTATCGCGGGGTTCATCTGAAAGGAACGGTCCGGGGGGTGTTCAGCGAAATGGATTCTCTGCGGGGCGTCCTTCGCCTGGGAGAGCAGTGGGCTGTCGACCTGACCTATCTGGCGGCTCCGGAGCCACTGAGCGCCTGGGAAACCACGGTGGCCGCCCAGCAGTGGAAACTGGACACGACCGCCGGCAGAAGAAACTGGAGGCGTTACGCCGCGGGAAGCAACTACACCTTCCGGCAGGGCGGCGTTCGCATGGGGCTGGGGATGGCCTGGGAGTACGTGGACCCCACGAACGGAGACTCCAAAAACTTCGCCGGTCCCACCTTCTTTGCGGCCTACGACACCCTGGACATTCCCGCGGATCCCACGAAAGGCCAGGCCTGGCGGGTCAACTTCTGGTGGCCGAATTTCGACGACGTGCTGTACCGTCTCACCTGGTTCAGACCTCTTCGGGTGGGGGAGATGTGGCGGACGTATCTGCGTTTCGGCTACGCGGAGGGACACACGGACAGCTGGGGACACGCCGCCTACCTGGGGTCGGCGGAAGAGCTCTATTCCGTGGCGGCGAGACCTGTGGAGGCCGAGCGCATGGTGTGGGCCAACGTCTCCCTCCGGAGGGTGCTGAAACGGAGTATGCTGGGAATCGTGGCGGCCGACCTCTTTGCCAGCTACGGTTACGCCATGGACAAAAACTATGATAAAATTGCCGCTCCCTGGGAGGTCGGGCTGTCTCTCAATCTGCCGAACACGCTCGTCAACGTAAAAATAGCGGTGATGTACGGTTCTGATGAATTTAAGGCGGGATTTTTCCTGGGCGTTCCCATCTGGGATCATTATCCGCTGCCCTGAGTACGCCTGACCGGAACCGGTACGATTTAAATTTATTGGAGGCCTCAGAAGATGGCTCGTAATATTACCTCGCGCAGCAATGATTACTCTCAGTGGTACCTCGACGTCATAAAGGCGGCGGAACTGGCGGACTACGCGCCGGTACGGGGCTGCATGGTGATCCGCCCCACAGGCTATGCGATATGGGAGTCCGTTCAGCGGCACTTCGACGACGCCTTCCGGCGCACCGGACACGTCAACGCCTATTTCCCTCTGCTGATTCCTGGCTCTTTCCTCGAAAAGGAAGCGGAACACGTGGAGGGCTTCGCCCCGGAGTGCGCCATGGTCACCCACGCGGGAGGGGAAGAGCTGGAGGAGCCCTTCGCCATTCGTCCCACGTCGGAGACGGTCATCGGACACATGTACAGCCGGTGGATTCAGTCCTGGAGGGACCTGCCGGTTTTGATCAATCAATGGTGCAACGTCATGCGCTGGGAGAAGCGCACGCGCCTTTTTCTGCGTACGTCGGAATTTCTCTGGCAGGAGGGGCATACCGCTCACGCCACCTCGGAGGAGGCTCAGGAGGAAACCCTTCGGATGCTGGAGGTCTACCGTCAGGTCATGGAGGATATTTTGGGCCTGCCGGTGGTGCCTGGAGAGAAAACCCAGGGAGAGCGCTTTCCCGGGGCCGTCCAAACCTACTCCTGCGAGGCGATGATGAGCGACAAAAAAGCCCTTCAGGCGGGAACCAGCCACTTTCTGGGGCAGAACTTCGCCCGGGCCTTCGAAATCCGTTTTCAGAACAAAGCGGGGGATCTGGAGGAGTGCTGGACCACGAGCTGGGGTGTTTCGACCCGCCTGATCGGAGCCATCATCATGACCCATTCCGACGAGGACGGGCTGGTTCTGCCGCCCCGGGTGGCGCCCACGAAGGCGGTGCTGCTGCCCATCGGCACCGACGAAAAACTGCTGGACGACGTTCTGCTGCCCCGGGCCAGGGAGCTTTCGGAGCGCCTGAACGAGGGCATGGGAGGGCTTTATACGACGGTGGACACGCGCTTTTACCTGAGACCGGGGGACCGGTTCTTCTACCATCTGCAAAGGGGCGTTCCTCTGCGCCTGGAGCTGGGCGAGAAGGACATGAAGGGCGGAACGGTGCGGGCCGTGCGCCGGGACAACGGCGAGAAGTTCGACATTTCCCAGGACGCTCTCGTCCCCACAGTGCTGAAGGTGCTGGAGGACATCCAGGCTTCCCTTTATTCGAAGGCGAAAAACTTCAGGCAGGAAAACACCACCTTCGCCTCCTCATACGATGAACTGAAGGTCCTTCTGGAGGAACAGGGCGGTTTTGTGGAGGCGTATTTCGCGGGCAATCCCGAGGACGAGCGCCGAATCCGGGAGGAAACCGGCGGAGCGACCCCCCGCTGCATTCCCCTTTCCGACGAGTCCAGGGGGCCCTGTATTTTCACCGGCAAAGAGGGACGCAGGACGATTTTCGCGAAAGCGTACTGAGTTTTTAGTGCTTTTAGCTATTCTGACTTCAGGTCTTTTACTTCAAATTGGTATTATGGGATCGGTTTTCTGCAAAATCTCCTTTGTGATTTTCATGAAATCCCGGGCCGCCTGACTGAGGTACACCTGACGTTTCCAGGCAAAAAAGCAGGAGAAGGACATCGGGGGATTCCCCAGGGTAAAATACGCAATTTGGGCGGAAGACGGATACAGCACGATGGAAGAGGGCAGAAACGCCCAACCCAGACCGGCGGAGACGAAGTTGAATATGGTCTCCGCCGTTTGCGATTCCAGCATGACATGGGGAGGGCCGCCCGCTTCGGCCAGAATGACGTCCGAAAATTTTCGGAGGATCATTCCCTTTTTATAGAGGATGAGAGTTTCTTCTTTCAGCAGGGAAAGATTGACGCCCTCTCTTTTGAAGGTCTCGGCCAGGGGATGGTCCAGAGGGAGGCACAGCAGGATTTTTTCGTCGCAAAGATACTCGCTGGCCAGGTGCTCATTTTGTGCCGGCGACACGAGAATGGCCACATCCGCTTTGCCCGTGACCAGTTTCGACTCCAGAGACGACGTGATTTCTTCCACGAGAACGAGCTCCACGTCGGGATACAGAGTTTTGAAGCGGGGCAGCACCCTGGGCAGCAGATAGGCGGAATGGGTTTTGGTGACGCCGATGAGGAGCCGGCCCCTTCGGAATCGGGCGATATCCTCCATCTCTCTTTCCATTTTTTCGCGGATGCCGAGAATCTGCCGGGCCGCCATGACGTAGCGCTCTCCGGCGTAGGTGAGCCGCAGAGGCTGTCGGGTGCGGTCGAAAAGCGTCACTCCCAGCTTGCGTTCCTCCTTCAGAATGGAGTGGCTCAGAGAGGGCTGCGAGAGATAGAGCTTTTGAGCCGCCTTGGAAATGTTGCCCTCCTCCGCGACGGTCATGATGTAACGTAAAATTCGATAGTCCAGATCCATCTCCAAAATTCCTTCCCGCCGGATGGGAGAATTTTCTTTCTCAAAACCCTCCGGTTTAGTATGTTATAGATAGAGACGCATATCATTATACTGATAGTGGTATTGGTAAAACTCCATTGAATGCATTACACTGTTTTCAAACTAAAATGTCCAGAGTAGTTCATTCACATTTTCTTGAATATTAAAAGAATTTCTGTTCTGGCAAATTATACTTTCTGCCCTGAGTTCCTGTCCCTGAGTGTTATTCGGAATTTTCGGGATTTCCTGTGTTGGTCGTTCTCATTCGTGCCTGTTATCGTACCTGTCAATAAAAATAAAGGAAGGTGTTTGATTTGAAGTTCGATGCGCTGCGTTATATGTATCCTTCGAGGCGAACTGTCGTTTTTGGCAACCGTGGAATGGTGGCGACCGGTCAGCCCCTGGCGGCTCAGGCGGGGCTGGATATTCTCAAAAAAGGCGGAAACGCCGTCGATGCGGCTGTCGCGACGGCGGCCTGCCTGACCGTTGTGGAGCCCACGTCCAACGGAATCGGCGGGGATAATTTTGCGCTGGTATGGGTTAAAGACAAACTTTACGGACTGAACTCCAGCGGCTATGCCCCGAAAGCCGCCTCTGCCGCCGCTCTGGCCGCCGCCGGACACAAGACGATGCCGAAGTACGGCTGGCACGCGGTGACGGTTCCCGGCGCTCCCGCCGGATGGGCCGCGCTTTCCAAGCGGTTCGGAAAACTGCCTCTCACGGAAGTTCTGAAGCCCGCCATCGGCTACGCGGAGGAGGGCTACCCCGTCTCCCCCACCATGTCGAAGCTCTGGGCCAAGGCGTTTGTCAACTACACGAAGGAATGTAAGGGAGACGAATTTAAGCACTGGTTCGAGACCTTCGCCCCTCAGGGGCACGCGCCCCATCCGGGAGAGATGTGGAGTTCCAAAGCTCACGCACAGACCCTGACGCAGATTGCCGAGTCGGGAGCCGAGGCCTTTTATCGCGGCGCTCTGGCCGAGAAGATCGATGCCTTCGCGAAAAAGTACGGAGCCTGGCTGTCGGCGGAGGACCTCGCGGGATTTCAGTCCGAGTGGGTGGACCCCATTACGGTGAACTACCGCGGCTGGGACGTGTGGGAGATTCCGCCCAACGGCCATGGAATCACGGCGCTGATGGCCCTGAATATCGCCAAGGGCTGGAGTTTCTCCGGCGCCCGGGAGTTCGAGGAAACCTGGCATCGGCAGATTGAGGCCATGAAGCTGGCTTTTGCGGACGCCATGCACCACGTGGCCGATCCCCGTTACATGAAGTACACCTCCGCCGAGCTGCTTTCCGAAGCCTACGCCGCCGAACGCCGGAAGCTGATCGGTGAAAAGGCGCTGGAGCCCGTACCGGGAACGCCTCCGAAGGGCGGTACGGTGTACCTGGCCACCGCCGACGGAGAGGGCAACATGGTCTCCATGATCCAGAGCAACTACATGGGATTTGGTTCGGGGCTCGTGGTCCCCAACGCGGGCATCGCCCTCCACAACCGCGGCAACAACTTCACGCTGAACGCCGAGTCTCCCAACGTGCTGGCGCCGGAGAAGAAGCCCTACCACACGATCATTCCCGGATTTTTGTCCAAAGACGGGAAAGCCGTGGGTCCCTTTGGAGTTATGGGCGGATTCATGCAGCCCCAGGGTCACATGCAGGTGGTCATGAACATGATCGATTTCGCCATGAACCCCCAGGAGGCCATTGACGCGCCCCGCTGGCAGTGGGTCGGAGGCAAAACCATCGAGGTGGAGCAGGGAACCCCGGGACATATCGCCATGGGGCTTGCGTCCAGAGGACACGACATCAAAATGCTGGCGGACACGGGCACATTTGGCCGCGGCGAAATTATCGTCCGCACGGACTATGGCACTCTGGCCGGCGCGACGGAGCCCCGCACGGACGGGACAGTCGCCGTCTGGTAACCCCTGAGCGAAGCCTGCCGCCCGTTTTGGCGCGGATATAGAAACGAGAGCCGAGTAGAAAACAGAGGAGGAGAGTACTTATGCTCAGTGTAACCTGGTGGTTGTTTATTTGTTTGGGAATTTTTGCCATCGGCGATATTTTGGCGGTTGCGACCAAAGCGCGTCTTTCTTCGGTGTTCGTCGCCCTGATGCTTTTTCTTGTGGGGTTTTTGACTAAAGTCATCCCCGTGGACGTCATCGATCAGGCCCGACTGACCCAGCTCGCCAGCTGGAGCTCCGTGTTTGTCGTCTTTCACATGGGGACGACCATCAACATGGGAGAGCTGATTCGGGAGTGGAAAACCGTCGTCATGTCGATTTTCGCCATGTTCGTCGCCGTGGTTTCCATTTTCGCCGTCATCCCCCTTATCGGTAAGAGCGCGGCGATAGTCAGCATCCCCGTGGTCAACGGCGGCATCATCGCCACCCAGATCATGGTGGAGGGCGCGACCCAGAAGGGAATGGCCCTTGCGGCAGCCCTTGGAGCCATCGTCTATGCCATTCAGAAATTTGTGGGCACGCCCCCCGCGTCCTTCTTCGGCCTGAAGGAAGCCGAAATAATCCTGGCGGACTTCCGCAAAAAGAAGGCCGAGGGTCTGGTTGCCGGAGCTTCTCATGAGGAGCATAAGGGCGAGCAGAAAAAAACGATTTATCAGACCCTGGGGCTGGATAAATATTACACGCACTTCACCTGCCTTGGCGTCACGGCCTTTTTCGGCTGGCTGGCCTTCTGGCTGCAGGCCAAAACCACGGTCAACTACTCGATCTGGGCGCTGCTGCTGGGCGCTGTGACCGGACAGCTCAACCTTGTCCCCGCCAAAATTCTCGACAAGGGACGCGGAGTGGGGCTTTTGAACATGGCGATTTTCGCGGGAATCATCCCGTCCCTCGGAAAAATCAACGTGACCGACCTGACGACGCTGGCCTTCCAGACGATCGTCGTTTTCGCCGCCGTGCTGATCGGGACCTTCATCTTCATCTACATGCTGCCGACCTGGAAGTTCATCGGCTCCCGCAACCTGTCCGTGGGTATCGCCATGGCGCAGCTTCTGGGCTTCCCCGCCACGTATCTGATCGCCAACGAGGTGGCCACGGCCGTAGCGGAGAACGAGGAAGAGCGCGAAGTGGTTCTGAAGCGGATCATGCCCGCCTACGTCGTCGCCGGTCTGGCCTCGGTCACGACCCTTTCCATCGTCATCGCGGGAGTTTTTGTGGGAATGCTGTAAGGGAAAATACTGTAAATGGAACGCGACGCCGCCGAAAGAGGCGGCGTCGATCTTTTACCAGCTTAAAGCAACGGAATTTGAAGCAACGGAATCTTTCGAAATTCTGTCCAACGCTCCAATCCTGTAAAAAAAAACCATACCAATATAAGACTGTCCTGAAACTGTCGGGAGGGATTTGACATGGTCAATGTGATGTTTTATCTGTTCATTTGTTTGGGAATTTTCGCCATCGGCGATATTTTGGCCGTGGCCACCAGAGCGCGGCTTTCTTCCGTCTTTGTCGCGCTCATGATCTTTTTGGCCGGATTCCTCTCGGGGATCCTGCCGCTGGACATCATCAGCAAAGCCAGGCTGACGGAGCTGGCGAGCTGGTCCGCGGCCCTCATCATCTTCCACATGGGCACCACCATCAACGTGGGCGAGCTGATTCGGGAGTGGAAAACCGTCGTCATGTCGATCTTCGCCATGTTCGTGGCCGTGGTCTCCATCTGCTGCGTCATTCCCCTGATCGGGAAAGAGGCCGCCGTGGTCAGCATTCCCGTCGTGAATGGCGGGATCATGGCCACTCAGATCATGGTGGAGGCCGCCACCGAGAAGGGCATGATCCTTGCCGCCGCTCTGGGCGCCCTCGTCTACGCCGTTCAAAAGTTCGTCGGCACGCCCCCCGCGTCCTTCTTCGGCCTGAAGGAAGCCGAGATCATCCTGGCGGACTTCCGCAAAAAGAAGGCCGAAGGCGCGGTGATGAGCGGCGGTCAGGAGGCGCAGGCCCATAAGGAAGAGGGCAAAAAGTCGATTTACCACACCTGGGGACTGGACAAATATTACACGCACTTCACCTGCCTGGGCGTCTCCGCCTTTTTCGGCTGGGTGGCCTACTGGCTTCAGGGTAAAACCACGATCAACTACTCGATCTGGGCGCTGCTGCTGGGCGCTGTGGCCGGACAGATCGGAATCGTCCCCGCCAAAATTCTCGACAGGGGGCGCGCGGTAGGGCTTTTGAACACCGCAATTTTCGCGGTGATCATCCCGTCCCTGGCCAAAATCAAGGTGGAGGACCTTTCCACGCTGGCGTTTCAGATGATCGTCGTTTTCGCCGCCGTGCTGATCGGGACCTTCATCTTCATCTACCTGCTGCCGACCTGGAAGTTCATCGGCTCCCGCAACCTGTCCGTGGGCATCGCCATGGCGCAGCTTCTTGGCTTCCCCGCCACGTATCTGATCGCCAACGAGGTGGCCGCGGCGGCGGCGGAGAACGAGGAGGAGCGCGAAGTGGTTCTGAAGCGAATCATGCCCGCCTACGTCGTCGCCGGCCTGGCGTCGGTCACGACCCTTTCCATCGTCATCGCGGGAATTTTTGTGAAAATGCTGTAGGGCAGCGCCGCAGAGAATATCGCGGATGTCGCTCCGGCGGCGTCGATTTCTTCCCCGAGATTCTGCCCCCCTGCAAAAAGCGAGGGGGGCTTTTGCATAAACGGCATAAAATGCGTGAGTTTCGTAATCTTTTTGATATGATGTATGAAAAATATTGCGGTATGAAAAATATTGCGTTTTTAGTTTTCGAAAGTTTCATAATTTGCAGCAGGGAGGTAATGTCGTGTTGTTGAAAGATTTTTCGGCCCTTTTGATTTCCTTCATAAAAACGGGCTCCGTGGCCTATGGGGGCGGGCCTTCCATGGTTCCGGTCCTGAAGGCGGAGGTTGTGGAGCGGAGGCACTGGATCGAGGTCGATGACTTTATGGACGCGCTGGCCATCGGCAACGCCCTGCCCGGCCCCATCGTCACGAAAATGTCCGCCGCGATCGGCTATCGCAAGGCGGGGTGGCTGGGAACCCTGGCGGCGGTGCTGGGTATCATCCTGCCCAGCGCGGTGGCTCTGCTGATCCTGATGAGCTTCGTTTCGCTGGTGAAGGGCAATCCCATGGTGGCCAGCATGTTGAGGGGCCTGCGTCCCGTGGTGGTGGCCATGCTGGCCTACGCGGCCTGGGACATGGCTCCCAACGCCCTGAAGGGATCCATAACGGTGGCCATTGGAGTCGTCGCGCTGCTTCTCATGGTGTTTACCCCCATTCATCCCGCGCTGATCATCGTGGCGGGCGCTCTGGTCGGGCTTGGCCTGAAGCTGTAGGAGGCGACGCGAATGAATCTTTTGTCTGCGCTTTTTTATTCTTTTGTGAAAATTGGCTGCGTCGGATACGGCGGAGGCCCCTCCATGGTTCCCCTCATCAAGGAGGAAGTGGTGAACCTGCAGCAGTGGATGAACGTGGCCGACTTCATGGACGCGCTGGCCATCGGCAACGCCCTGCCCGGCCCCATTGCCACAAAAATGTCCGTGGTGATCGGGTATCACGTGGCCGGTTTGCCCGGAGCGATCCTGGCGACTTTGGGCATCGTTCTGCCCAGCGTGCTGGCTCTCGTGCTGCTTTTGAAGTTTGTCGCTTACGTGAAGGACAACCCCAAAGTGAAAAGTATGCTCAAGGGCCTGCGTCCCGTGGTGGTGGCCATGCTGGCCTACGCGGCCTGGGACCTTTCCTTCGGTTCCCTGACGAACCTGCCGACCTGGATCATCGGGGCCGTGACCCTGGCTTTGATGATTTTTACGAAGATCCATCCCGCCCTTTTTGTGGTGGCAGGCGCGGTGGCGGGGGCGCTTCTGAAACTCTGATTCCGGTTCCGGGGCCTTTTTGGTTCGGAACCCCTCCGACAAAATAAAAAAACCCTCGGAAGTTTTAGTTCATTTCTTTCATTTCTTTGATGCAATAATCTTGATGCAATAATCAGGAGTTGATGTAAACTGAGGGGTAAATTTAAAACTGTACGGAGGTGTTTTTCGTGGTTACAAAAGTGGCTATCAACGGGTTGGGCCGCATTGGACGCATCGTTTTGCGCTGCTGGGTGGAGAACGGGCCAAAAGATGTGGAGATTGTCGCCGCCAACGACCTGATTTCGGCGCAGGATATGGCGTACTACATCAAGTACGATTCGACCCACCGCAAGGCGCCCTTCGAGGTGAAGACGGAGGGGAACACCCTCATCCTGGGAGGGAAGAAGATTCCGGTGTACGCGGAGAAGGATCCGTCCCAGCTTCCCTGGAAGTCCCTGGGCGTGGACATCGTCATGGAATGCACGGGGCGCTTCACGAAGAAGGACGACGCGGGCAAACACGTGGAGGCCGGCGCGAAACACGTCATTATCAGCGCCCCCGCGGACGTGGATAAACTGCTCGTTCTGGGCGTCAACGAACAGTCTTTCGACCCCAAAACGGACATCGTCGTCTCCAACGCCTCCTGTACGACCAACTCCCTGGCGGCGGTGACGAAGGTCATCCACGACACTTTCGGAATCGAGAACCTCATGGCCACCACGGTTCACGCCTACACCGCAACCCAGTTCCTCGTGGACACTCCCCAGAAGGGCGGCGGGCGCAAGGGCCGGGCGGCGGGCATTTCCCTGGTACCGGCGACCACGGGGGCGGCGAAAGCCATGGGGCCCCTGTTCCCCGACCTGAAGGGCAAAATGGACATGATCGCGGTTCGGGTTCCCACGGTGGACGGCTCTCTGACGGATGCCAACTATCTGCTGAAAAAGACCGCCACGGTGGAAGAGGTCAACGGCGCTCTGAAAAAAGCCGCCGAAGGGCCCCTGAAGGGCATTGTGGAGTATTGCGCCGACGAAATCGTGTCCATGGACATCGTGGGCAACCCCCATTCGGGCATCGTCGACTCGCTTTCCACGAAGGTCGTGGGCAATCTGGCGAAGGTCATGGTCTGGTACGACAACGAGTTCGGCTACTCCAACCGGATGCTGGACCTGGCGGCCCTCATGGGAAAGAAGCTCTAAGTTCTGCCGGATATTTGAAGAAAGAAAACATAACTGAAAGAAAGAAAATATAACTGACGCTCTCGGTGCTCCGGGGGCGTTTTTTTGTCTAATCGTCCCGATGCTACCCCATTCCCAATCGGCATAAATACGTATTTTATTTTCCGAGTTCTCCGGTAAATTGTGCAATATGTGAGAATGTTGCATCAATAGCAAAAATTTTTATCTTGGAGGAACAAGAAATGAGGGACCATTCGACGCAAAGGATTTTAGGCCGCGGGGCCAAGCTCCCGGTTCTTCTGCTTCTCCTGATTCTGGCTGGTTTATTCTTATTCCCACCGGGCGCGGCGTCAGCGGCGGGGACCGCCAGCTCGCCCATTGAGATCGATATAAAGAACGGGACCAGCGGGGGGTCCGGCTACACCTACACCAGCGCTTCCACTACCGTTCCGGGGACGTTCACCATCACCGAAAACGGATACTACAAATTCCGCGGCGACGTGTCGGTCTCCCGCCCGAGTTCGAGTTTGTTCAACACGACCAACGACACTTATGGCACGAAAAACGTCATTGCCGTGGCCGGCGGCCTGACTGACGTGAACATCACTCTCTCGGCTGTTCTTATCCTATCGCCCTACGCTTCTGGCGGGACCGTCATCGACCCAGGCGCCCCCGCCCTGGATATCCAACCGGGGTCGTCCGTGAGGCTGACCATGGACTGGCTGAACCTTCTGATGTCGTCCGGCACCAGGAACGCCGGGATTCACGTTCCGCCGGGCGCCTCGCTGGTCATCGGGAGCGTCGGCGGATTCGACGACCAAACCCAGGCTAATCGGCTCACCGTTTATCATGACACCCACAACTACTATATCGCTGGCACGGGCTCTCGTTACCGGCAATCTGGCGGAGCTGTCATCGGAGGGAATTACGGCGAATCCGCCGGGTCCATCACCATCAACGGCGGCTATGTTTACGTTCAGGGCAGCACCGTCGAAGAGAACGTCATGGGGGCCAGCATCGGCGGCGGAGGGGGCTACTCAATTTCCGACCCGTCGAACCCCACGAATGGCGGCGACGGCGGCGCCATCACGATTAACGGCGGTATTGTGTATGTCGGCATTGGCGGTATGGCGGGCGGGGCCGCCATCGGCGGCGGCGGCAGCCCCAATTCCGGACAGGGAGGTTCCGCCGGGACCATCGTGATCAACGGGGGCACGGTGATTGCCAATTCCGGTGTCTCGGCGTCCGCGCCTTACTACGGCGCGGGCATCGGTTCGGGCAGGAACGGCAAGGACACCGGCAGCGTCACCATCAACGGCGGGACGGTCTACGCCGGAGGCCCCACGGACGCGGCGGCCATCGGCGGAGGCTCCGGGAGCGGCGGCGGCACGATCAACATCACGGGCGGGCTCGTCTTCGCCAGATCGACATATCACAACACCACACAAAGCACCGGCTCCGTCCCCATCGGCGGCGGCGGCAGCAGCCCCGATTCCGGACAAGCAGGTTCCGCCGGAACCATCGTGATCTCCGGCGGCACGGTGTACGCCAACACGACGAGCCCCTCCACCCCCGCCATAGGCGCGGGCCCGGGCGCCAGTTCCCCGACCAGCGGCTCGATCAAAATCAGCGGCGGCGCGGTGATAACTCTGGGCGGCACGGCAATCGGATCCGACGGCACCCGGACGGACATAACAACGTCCAACTGTTCTTTGATTTCCGTCCCGGCGAACTCCGGGACAAATTTCCCCTATAGCCTCAGCTCAGCGGCGGATGTGACCATGACGCTGACCGACGACGTGACGATTCCGGCGGGGGTGATCCTGGACCTCCCGGTCGGGTTCACGCTGAACCTGAACGGGCACGCCCTCGTCAACAACGGCCTGGTGATCAACAGCGGGACGATAACGGGCGGTGCGGTCACGGGGAGCGGCGGCGTCATCGCCTACTCCGGAACCACGGGGGTGGTCTCCGGCAGCCTGAAACTGCCGTCCGACTTTACCATCGCCGCCGGTGAGACGCTTGAGGTTCCCTCCGGAGCGTCTTTAATCGTCCCCGCCGGCAAGACTCTGACAATCAACGGCACGCTCCGGATCGACGCCGGAGGGTCGCTGGACGCGCGCGGCACGGTGAAGAACAACGGGGCGATAAACTCCGCCGGCGCGTTGACGATCTCCTCCGGCGGCACGCTCGACAACGCCGGCACGATAACCAACCAGAGCTCCGGGGTGATCCTCAACAACACGGGCGGCACGCTCAGGAACTCCGGCGTGATCTCCAACATCGGCGGCGGCGACGTGATCAACTTCGGAACGCTCACCGGCGGGGCCGTCGGCGGCGACACGCTGATGTACACGCCTCCTTCGTACACCGTCACGGGCAATGTGACGCTCCCCGCGGATCTTGAGGTGAAGACCGGCGAGACCCTGAACATCAACGGCGGGGCTATTCTCGTGGTCCCCGCGGGCAAGACGCTGACGAACAACGGCACGGTCAACATCGGCGGCGGCTCGGAGCTGGAGATCGCCGGAAAGGTAAAAAACAACGCCTCCGGAACGATCAACCTGACGGGCGACATCACCATCGACCCGGGCGGAGCGCTCCTGAACAGCGGAAAAATCTACAGCGACGGAACGATAAACAACGGCGGCCAGCTCGCCAATTACACGGGCGGCGTCATAGCCGACGGCCCACTCGGAGGCGTCGGCGGCATCAACAACGCCACGGGCAGCCAGGTGACGGAGCAGGCGGCGATCGGCCTTCCCCAGAGCAACTCCACCGGCGTGATTGAAATCAAGTACAACCCCGCGACGCAGACGTATATAGTCTCCGGCAGCGGCACGGCGGAACTTAACGACGGGTTTGTGGTGAACGCCAACGAAACCATAGAAATAACTTCCGGGGTGGACTTCAAGGTCCCGGCGGGCTCCAGCGCGGTGAACGAGGGAACGATCAAAATAGACGCGAGCGGCACGCTGGAGATAGCGGGCACGCTGGAGAACAAACCCAACGGCCAGATAATCGTGAACCCCGGCGGCACGCTGCTAATCGACGCGGGCGGAATACTCTTCAACGACGATAACGCGACCGTGAGCGGTTCTGGCACGGTCACCAACAACGGGACGGTGGTCAGCTTTGGCACGATGGGCACGCCCGCGGGAAGCGGCGGCGCGATCGTGAAGGACGCTTCCGGCAGCCTCAACGTGACCGGCGCGGTGGACCTGCCCAACGGGTTCGTGATAGACAACGGCGAGACGCTCCACGTTTCCCCCGGCGGGACGGTGGTCATCCCCGAGGGGTCCACCGTGACCAACAACGGCGCGATCGTCGTGGACCCCGGCGGCACGCTGGAGATAAAGGGCGATCTGATCAACAACGGGACCGTGACCAACAACGGCGGGCTGAAGGTTGACGAGGGCGGCGAGCTGGACAACAACAGCGCGGTGAACAACGGCGCGACCGGAACCATCGATAACGACGGGACGGTGAACAACTCGTCTTCCGCGACCATCAGCAACGCCGGCACGGTGAACAACGCTTTCGACGGGACCATCGACAACAGCGGCACGGTG
>JAISUO010000089.1 GCA_031272035.1 Synergistaceae bacterium | reverse complement strand
GGGGTTCTTTGGAGGAGCGCCCCGTCTTCCGATTCAGCCCGCCACCGACGCCGTGCGGGCCGACATCCGGACTCAGCTCGAAAAACTGGGCCTGCTGGGGAAATATAAGTAGCCCTGGCAGCCTTAATTTAAATTAAGAAAGCTCGTATCGGCCCCTGTGGAACTGATACGAGCTTTTGTGGTTTTCACCTGCGCTTTTTTTGTGAAGCCCGTTATTGAAACAGCCGATCGAAGTCCGAGCCGGTCAGTTTAAAGGCGGCTCCGGCGAGGACGATTGCGCCGGTGACAATTGCCCTTTCGTCGAAAAGAATCGAAGGATTGTGAAGAGCGACATGGGATTCAGGTTGCTGGTTTCCCGTACCGATGCGCAAAAGCGCGCCTTTCACGTGTTCAAGGTAGTCCGCAAAATCCTCGGAGCCCATCGAAGGCGACGGCAGTTCCTTCACGGTGTCGCCGCCCAGAAGCGCCCGTACCGCGTCGGCTGCCGCGTCCACAGTTTCGTCGTCACAGATCAGCGGGGGACCGCCGGGGAAAAACTCGACGTCCGCCGTCGCTCTCAAACTCAGGGCGGTATGAGTTACGACCCGCTCCAGGCTTTCCCGGACGTGCAGACGCGTTTCCTTCGAAACCGTGCGGAAGGTCCCATCCAGTTCCGCGGTCGGAGGAATGACGTTCGACGCCGTTCCCGCCGCAAGTTTGCCGATCGTAATCACGGCCGAATCTACGGGAGAGATCTCACGGGCCACAATCGTCTGAAGGTTCATAATAATGCTTGCCCCGACCACGACAGGATCCACAGATTTGTGGGGATGAGCCGCATGGCCGCCTTTGCCGTGAATGACGATGCGGAAGCGATCCGGAGCCGCCATCATCGCTCCTTTCCGGATGCCGACGGAACCAATGGGAAGGTCCGGCCAGGTGTGAAGAGCAAGAATAACGTCTACGTCCGGATTTTTCAAAGCTCCGTTGGCGATCATCGTCCGTGCGCCGTTGACCGACTCCTCAGCAGGCTGAAAAAGGAATTTGACGGCGCCGTGAAGTTCATCGCGTCTTTCGGCGAGCAGCCGCGCCGCTCCCAGAAGCGCCGCCGTGTGAATGTCGTGTCCGCAGGCGTGGCACTTTCCCGCCGAGGCGGAAGCGAACGGGAGTCCGCTCATTTCCGTGACGGGAAGCGCGTCGATATCGGCTCTCAGAGCTGCCACCTTCCCCTTTCCACTGCCCTTCAGGAGGCCGATTACGCCGGTTTTATCCCCGTTTGGCCGCGTCTCAATGCCGTATTTATTCAATTCACGCTCTATTAATTTCGTCGTTTCGTATTCCTCGAAAGCGAGTTCGGGGTTCTCGTGAATCTTTCTGCGCAGGGTCGTCATATCCTGCTCTAATTCGTGCGCGCGTTGCACTAAGGATGTCATTTTTAATTTCCTCACTTGAAATCACTTGAAAAAAATCGACGGAATAACTGTGGAAATCCAGGGGACATAAGCGATGATCAGCACTGCGGCGAAGATCGGAATATAAAGGGGCAGCACCGCGATAGCCATACGCTTATAGGAAATCCCCGCAATATCGGCCGCCAGGGAAAGGCAAACTCCAACAGGCGGAGTGATCGATCCAATGCCCGTCGTAAAAACCAGCAGGACTCCAAAATGGATGGGATCGATGCCGAGTTTAATGATGACCGGCACGAGAATCGGCGTCACGACAATCTGGATGGCCGAGGGGATCATGAACATTCCGATAAACAGCAGAAACAGAACGATACAAAAAAGCAGAACATCCGGGTTGTTCGAAAAACTCAGCATGGCGTTCAGGACTTTGGTCGGCACCTGAGCTCGCGTTACCACCCAGCTGAACATCGTGGCAAAGGAGATGATGATGAGAATGCGGATGCTGCGAAGCGCCACATTGGAGAAAAGATCCCATGTCTTTTTGCCTGAGAATTCCCGATAGACGAAAAATCCCATGAAAAAACCATAAAAGACGGCAGCTGCCGCGGACTCCGTTGGAGTAAACACCCCGCTCAGAATGCCGACGACGATGATCGCGGGCATCGCCAGGGCGGGAAGTCCCTGCCAGATGGAACGCCAGAATTCGGGGAACGCGAGTTTTTTTGACGTGGGATAGTTCATCTTAATGGAGTAAAAATAAGTGTAGAGCATTTGCGTGCCGGCGATGACCAAACCCGGAAGAATACCGGCCGCCAGCAGTTTACCAATCGACTGCTGCGCGATAACGCCGTAGAGAACCAGCCCGATGCTGGGAGGGATGATGGGACCGATCATCGAGGAGGCGACCGTAATGGCAGCGGCAAAGTCCGCGTCGTAGCCTTCCTTTTTCATGGCGGGAATCAGAATGGACCCTATCGCTGCCGTGTCCGCCGTCGCCGATCCGGAAATTCCGGCAAAAACAACGCTCGCCAGTATGTTGACCTGCGCGAGCCCGCCCCGAATATGTCCGACAAAGGCCATGGAAAATTTAATGATTCGGTCTGTAATGCCGCTGGAATTCATCAATTCTCCCGCCAGAAAGAAAAAAGGAATGGCGAAGATGGTGAACGAGTTGATGCCGGACACGAGATTTTGCGGCATGGCGTTGAGGGGAATGTTGTTGCTCAGAAGATAGAAAAGTGAGCTGACGCCCGTGGCGAATGCGATAGGCATACCGATCAAAACAAGAACGACGAGAATGGCGAGCATTACGAGAATCATGACAGCGCCTCCTTTTCTTCAATTTCGCCGGATTTTTGGGAAGCGCCTCTCAAAAAAGCACGGATGTTTTCCTGAATGTTGCAAATAGTATAGAAGGCCATGAGCAAACATCCTGCCGGAGCCGCAATTCTCCACCAGACGAAGGGGATGCCCAGCGCGCCGGATTCGATATGAGCGGAAGCGCGAAGCAGCTTGGGTGAGGCGCAGAGAATGGCCCCGAAAAGGACGAGGACGATGATGTCGGCAGTGACGCGCACAACGGTCTGAAGAGCCGGCGGCAGGGAGGCCGCGAACTCCGTAATGGCGAGGTGCGAGTTTTCGTAGCAGAGAATCGGCGTGCCCAGCATCGTCATCCAGACCAGCATGAAACGGGCCAGTTCTTCACTCCATACGAGCGGACTGGCGAGGACGAATCTGAAAAAAACCTGCGCCAGAGTTAAAATGACGACGCCGACAAACATGACACCGACCACAAACCGAAGAAGTCCAACCGACAGACGGACTATTTTAGAATTCTTCATAACAGGCTTTCCCCTTTATTATTGTTACGAACGAAAAACAGGCGCCGCCTGTCCGGACGGCGCCAGACGAACCGGTTATTTATTTCCCAGCTCCTGAATCAGTTCGTAGTTTTTCTCCCCCCAGGACTTGATCCCCAGGCTCTTGCGGACGTTTTCCGTGGCGGCAACAAAGGGCGCCAGGTCCGGATAAGTGATGACGACGCCAGCCGCTTCCATCTTCTTCAGAAATTCATCCTGCTGTTTCAGCATCAATTCGCCGGCGGTCTTCTCCGCGGCGCTCTGCGCCCTGTTGACCGCCTTACGCTCGTCTTCGGAGAGGCCCTGATAGAAATCCTCGTTGATGACGACAAAGGCCGGTTTATCAATGTGATTTGTCATTACGATGCATTTCTGCACTTCATAAAACCCCGCCGAATAAATTGTCTCCACCGGATTCTCCTGTCCATCGACGACGCCCGTCTGAAGTGAAGTGTAAATTTCGCCATAGGCCATCGGCGTCGGCTGCGATCCGAAAGCCTGCAGGGTCTGAACATAGTAGTCTCTTTCGGGAGAACGGATTTTCAGGCCTTTCAGGTCTTCTATTGAATTGATCACCTTGTTGGCGCTGATCACGCGGGGGCCACGGGCAAGGAGTCCCAGCATACGCGAGCTCCGTTCCTCGATGCAGCGTTTGTTCCATTCCTGTCCGATGGGACTTTCCAGAATTGCGTTCCAGTTCTTCTGGCTCTTGATCAGGTACGGCAGACTGAGATATTCGATTTCGTTCAGCGGAGGCTGACCGCTGGACATCATCTGGATGGTGCCCATCTGTACCTGTTCCAGCTGTTCCTCCGTGTTGCCAAGCTGGTTGGACGGGTAGAGAAATACCTCAATGTCCGTTGCGTCTTCCACGACTTTTTTGAATTCTTTCATGCCTTCGTAAGCGGCTTCTCCATCACTGGCCCAGGTTCCGTAATGGATTTCCTTTTTCGCCGCCCAGGACGCCCCCGCAAACACACAAATCAGAAGAACCGTCAACATTACCAGCAGAGTCTTACGCACAGTTATTCCTCCTTCAAATTTCAATCATTCAAATTCTTAATCTTTCAAATCTTAAAGTTACCGCTTTAAAACTGCTGACTGCCTGATGAAGTCAGGTGGATCGCGTCGATATTTTTCCGGATCTCACTTCCAGATCGTCGGCAACGCCGGATCGACGCTTTTCCACTTTTCCACCAATACCGCGCAATTTTTCACCACTTCTTCGAACAGAATCCGCCCCCTTTCCACCGTGCCCGCTGCCGGATCTCCGCCCGTAATGCCAAACGGGGAAAGGTCCGCCACATTCCAGTACATGGAAAGTTCCTGACCTTCATATTCCGCTTTGGCGAGCATTTTGGGTTTGAAACCATGAATTTCTTCTGCCGTCTTCCAGTCTCCGAGAAGATCCGGGCGCATATCTTCTTCATAAAGATAGGTTGACAGCGAGGTTAAAGGTTCCGAACCGTGCCCTGACGGGTTTTTGCCGTCAAAGACCTTTTTTCGGAATTCCGGAGTCAGCAGGAGCCACAGATCGACCGTCGGGATCATGATTCCTTTTTCCCGCCGTATTCGCCTCGCCAGACGGTCGAGGACGGGGCCGTTTCCCGCGTGTCCGCTCAGGAACATGAGGCGTCTGACGCCGCACTCCATCAGACACTCGCAGGTGTCGCTCAAAACCGCGAGCATCGTTTCAAACGACAGGGAAATAGTGCCGGGAAATCCTCGAAAGTAATCCGAGTAACCAAAAGGAATCGTCGTCGTACAATAAGTCCCCGTTTTTGCCGCCACGGCTGAGGCCACCGCTTCCGCGCACCGGTAGTCTCCCGTCGGGGTATGAGGGCCCTGCTGCTCTGTGGACCCCATCGGGATCAGAACGACGGGGTCCTTTGCGAAAGCGGCCTCGATTTCCTTCCAGGTCATTCGAAAGAGTTCATGTTTTTCCGCAGTTTGTTTCACACCGACCACTCCTTTTAAGCATTCGTTTCACTGTCAGATCTCCGCCTGACAAATCGTTATGTTATCATGGAGTTTAAATATCTGTTTGGGTTCTTTTAACTTTTTCAGGTTCTTCACAAGCAGCCTTGGGACTTCAACCTGTTGGCGCATTCCGCAAGTCTGACAAGTCAGTGTGAAAATAAATTTCAAGCGGGATTCCTGCAGGGAACGCTTTATAACGATAAACCGCAGAATAACGACCACTCTTTCCAGACTTACTTGACCGATTGTAGCGTATACACTACAATCGGTCAAAAATAGATTGGAGTTTTTCATGGAAGCAACTTCAAAGCGAATCATTTTTTACAAAACTCCAAATGGTGATGTACCGTTCGAATCCTGGTTTAGAAATATTGCAAATATTCGTATGGAAAAGGCTGTACTTCAACGTATGGAAAGAGTATTACAAGGTAATTACGGAGATTGCGAGTCTGTAGGAGAGGGTGTACTGGAATTACGATTTCGCGCTTTCGGAGTAAGGATTTATTTTAAGGAAATTGGCGGCATAGTTGTCCTGTTGCTGTGCGCAGGCGACAAAAAAACGCAGGTGCAGGACATTGCCCGGGCAAAAGCGTACTGGCAGGAATATAACAGTCGCATAAGCGAGGTGTGACCATGAACGAAAAAACAAGAGAAGAAAAACTTCTGGCTTTGGCTCTGACTATGCCTGAATATGATGACTTTGTCGTGAAAGAATACCGTGAAAAACCAGCACTTGCGCTGGAAATGATTCAGGACGAATTTCAGGAATATGTCAAAACGAACGACATACGTTGCTTCCTTTCCACTCTACGCAAAGTTGCGGAAGCGAAAGGCTGGTCCGAACTTTCCCGCAAAACCGGTTTGCCGCGTTCAACACTGTACGCCGCTCTTTCAGGAGAAACCGATCCACGAATCAGCACGGTGATGAAAATTCTCAACGCGTTGGGCATCGAAGTTTTGACGAACATCATCCCTTTCAGCAGTGAAGGGATAAGACAATCACTCGCAACCAAAAACAACACGGAAGAAATTCAAGCCATTCAGCCTGAAGGCAGCTTCGACAGAGTCGAGAGACTGATTTTATGAGCCCGGCTTCACCTGAAGAATTTGCTTAATTTAAACTGTGGAAATCCCTATACTTCTCTTTCGAGACTTCGTTAAAATAGAGGACATTGAGGTCAGCGGCTCTATTTGTTCGAGGCGCCAGAAGACGCTGACTTTTTCACGCTTACACCTGCGCTTCCACCACTTCCTCCATTGCCGCCGCTTCCACCTCTGCCTCCTCCTGCACTTCCGCCGCTTCCACCTCTGCCACCACTGGCGCTTGCGCCGCTTGCGCTTACGCTCACACTTGCGCCGTTTGTGCTTACGCTTACGTTTCCTCCGCTTGTGGTTATGGTCACGGTTGACGAACTTTTGCCGGATCGCTGAGACTGGGACTGCGACTGAAATTGAGAGGACGTTCGCGTGGTTTTTGCGCTGGCGGGCGTTACGTCCGTTTTGTTCACAATCGCGTTTTTGCCTTCGTCGGGCAACTGAGTTTGAGCCTCGTCGTTCCTGACTCCCTCTTCTTTATGAGCGGTGACATTCGCGGTCGGTTCTGAAACTCTGACGGGATTTTCACGTCCCCGGAGCAAAAAGGCCAGCGCCGTGAAAAGAAGAAGGGCCGCCGCTCCGAAAAGAGCGTACTTTTTCCAGACTTCTGCCTTTTTTCCCTCGAAGGGCATTCCTTCGAAAGAAGTGGAAGAATACGCGGGAAGGTCTTCTGCTGAAAGAGGTTTGATCCTGTTAAAGACAAGGGCGGAACAGATCTGTTCCGCGATGCCCTCCACGCTGTCAACGCGCGTAATGCCCTGAGTGGGGGTCAGGCTCAGCGCGAGGCCGGGCGGAAGGACGCTCATATCGTCGAGATAAATCGGAATGACCTTTTTCTTCAGCCTGAGGGCGTATTCCGCCTCGGAGCGCACATAAGAGGATTTCGCCGCGTTTTTTGAGGCAAACAGGAGAAGTGCTTCACATTTTGCAATCGCCGCTGCGATTTCGTCCGTCCAGGTTGAGCTGACGTTGATCCCCCTGTCATACCAGATCGGGTATCCTGCCCTGAACACCCGCGCGAGGACCGGATAAACGGTCGCGGAGTCCTGGTGGGCGTAGCTGACAAACACGAACGATTTTTCATCCAGGCCGCAGGAGGGAACACTTTGCGTGAAATTCTCTTTCTCCATAATTCATCGCTCCAAATTTCCAATATTTGACCCGAAGATTTTGACTCGAAGATTCCCGAAGATTGATGAAGATTGATGAATACATCCTAACACAGAAACATTCTCCTGAAATCAAAAGCGACGTTTACGAGCCGACGTGGAATGCCCTCCGTTTCACGCAGAGAGTTTGTTGCCGTCGATAAATTTTTGGATTTCCTCCGCCCCGCCAAACAAATAATATCGCCCCTCCAGTTCAATTGTGGGAATCCCTATACTTCCCTTTCCTCTGATATTATCGAAAAGCGCGGAGGTATCCCTTATTTTGAGGAATTTCGCCAAGGGGGCGGTTCCCGAACTTATATCGACGTAATCGTATTCGACCTTATTTTTCTCGAACAGATCTTTGGCCTCGACCGTGTCCGGGCAATAATCGCTTCCATAAATCGTGACTTTCCTTTCCATGTTCCTTCCTCCTTCAAACTGAATTTTGAACCTGAATTTTGAACGAAGTTTATTATCCCGAGAATGTTTTCGTCAATAGGAAGTGTTCAAAAATAAATAATATGCACAGAAACCTGTTGGCAGCATCGAACACATTGAACAGCGCGTCTTGCCAAACGAAGTGAATTTGTGTACTCTTTTATAAGTATGTAAACTATGAAAATGTTCAGAACATGGACAGCGTCCAGGGAGGAAAATCTGTGAGCGTCGACATCAGTATTCGAAACGCCGTCAAGAAATTCGGGAACGCCACGATCATTTCGGGGCTTTCTCTGGATGTGCGGGGTGGTGAATTTTTCACCCTGCTGGG
>JAISUO010000088.1 GCA_031272035.1 Synergistaceae bacterium | reverse complement strand
ACCTCTACATTTTTAGCTTCACATATAGCAAAAACCAATTCAGCACCAAAACGCAGTAATCTGTCTTTATGGGTCACAACCAAACGTCCAACTTTACCTTCAAGTATTGCCCCTAACAGTTTTCTTAATCCTTTTTTATGATAATTCATGCCGGAACCAAGATCCGTTACCACTTCAAACGTCCATCCCCGACTGGCACAATATAATTCTAATACCTGTTTTTGACGCTCCAAATCATTTTTCTGGTCATTACTGGACACTCTCGCATAAGCAATGGTTGTACGCATAAATTCCTGAGTTTTACAGAATTTTTCAGGAAACTGCTTTGAAAGATTATATCTCCTATGTCCCCCGGCAGTATGCTCTGCGATGAGACGTCCCGATTTCTCCCAACGTCTCAATGTTGAGATGGAAACTCCCAATATTTTAGCCGCATCACCGATACCAACCAATCTATCCATAATGCCCAGGATAGCATATATTTAGAGAGATTACAAGCGAACTGTCAACAACCCTTTTCCTTCAGACGGGCCTCCCACTCGCTTTCCCGGAAGCCCACCAGCGCGAAGTCGTCGCCGATCAGGAGGGGGCGTTTCACCAGAAGTCCGTCCGTGGCCAGCAGGCGGATCTGGTCGGATTCGCTCATTTCCGGCAGCCTGTCCCTGAGGTTCAGGTTTTTGTAGACGTTGCCGCTGGTGTTGAAGAATTTTTTCAGCGGCAGACCGCTGAGGGCGTGCCATTTTCGAATTTCCTCGGCGTTGGGGTTGTTCGTTTTGATGTCTCGAAGCTCGCAGTCGATTCCCTTTGATTCCAGCCATTTGCGCGCCTTCTGACAGGTGCTGCATTTGGGATAACAGACAAACAGCATTTTTCAAACTCCTTTATTGTTTTAAAATGGCGCGAATGATGCCGCAGTATCCTTCGCAGGCGGCGTAAAGCTGTTCAAGCTCGATATACTCGTCCGTCGTGTGGGCCAGAGCCTCCAGAGAGCCGCCGTATCCAAGGGTGGGAATGCCGGCTTTCCCCGCGTAATAAGAGCCGTTGGTGCAGAAGGTATAGTGGGACAGCTCCGGGTTCTGCCCGACGGAACGCAGACCCTCCAGGGCTTTTTGCACGAAGGGGTGATTTTCCTCCAGAATCCAGCCGGGGGCGAATCGCGTCGCCTCAATGTCGGCTCCGGTGCAGCATTTTTCGCGTCCCGCGGCGAGAACGGCCCGGGCCTGAAACGTGGGGTCTTCTTTTGTGAGGCGTTCGAAAATGCGCTCCAGAGGCTCCAGAACGTCGGCCTCGCTTTCTCCGGGCAAAAGGCGTCTGTCGAAGGTGGCCCTGCACCTTTCGGGAATGACGGAAGCGCCGGGCCAGGGGGAGGAGACGATGTCGGTCACCTCCAAAATTCCGTCCCCCAGAACGGGATGAACCGGAGGAACGAAATTTTTTTCGAGGTCCATAATGAGGCGGGACATTTTTTTGACGGCGTTGATCCCCGCCGAGGGTCGGGAGGAATGGGCCGGCTTCCCCAGGGTTTCCACCAGAACTTCGGCCCGGCCCTTTTGTCCCCGCTTCAGGTTCAGGCTTGAGGCCTCGCCGATAATGACCCCGTCCGGACGCCATTTTTTCCCGATTTCTTCGGAGGCCACCCCCTCGAAACATTCCTCGTGCACGCTGCCGGCGACCAGAATTTCCCCCCGGAGCGTGCCGCCCTCATCCTCCGCCACGAAAGCGGCGGCCATGAGCATGGCGCAGAGGTTCCCCTTCATGTCGCTGGTTCCTCTGCCGTAGAGTTTTCCGTCCTCGATTTCCGCGCCCCAGGGGTCGTGAACCCACTTCGAAAGGTCGCCCGGCCCCACGTGGTCCATGTGCCCCTCCAGAAGAAGCCGCTTTCCGCCCCCGCCCAAGGGGATTTGCCCCACAACGTTTCCCAGACGGTCGGTTTCCACCCTGGCGAAACCCAGCTTCCTCATGGTCTTGCCAAGCAGGGACGCGACGCCCTCTTCCCGGCCGGAGGGGCTTTTTGTGCGAATAGCATCCTGGCAGAGCTCCCTCAGCATTTTTTTTCTGTTTTCAGACAGCACGGCGACAACCTCCAGTCATTGGAAAACTTCTTTTCAGAAAACTTCTTTCAGAAAATATCAGAAAATATCGGAAGATTGGGAGTGCACGGGAATGTCGAACAGTCTTTCGAACCCCTGAGCGAGGTAGAAGGGCAGGCCGGAAGGGGTGGACTGCAGCGTGACCGGCCTGCCGCGTTCTGCGGCTCGGAGAAAAATGTCGCTCATCATCGCTTTTCCCGCGCCGGTTCGCCGCGCCTCCGGAAGGGTGGCGAAATAATAGACGCCGGTTCCGGAACGTGAGGCGGAAAGCAGGTACGTGCCCACCGGACGCCCGCCCCGGGATGCCGTGACCAGGGTGAAATCGGGGCGCGAACAAAGCCCCCGGGCCAGATTGATGAAGGACTCCGGCGCGTCGGAAGAGGAGCCGAAGGCCCGCCAGGCGATTTTTGCCCAAAGAGCGGCGTCTTCAGAGGTCGCCGCCTCGTCGCAGGCGCAGTTGCAAAAATTTTTACCGGTTTCTTCGGCAGGGGGCGACGAGCGGGCCATCGCGACCAGTTCCCCTTGAACCGGAAGCCCCTGAGCTTCGAGAAGAGTCTGAAAGGACTCCGCGGTCCCCGGAAGAATCGGCCAGATGAAGGGCAGCCGCAGATTCTGGAAAAAGGCCAGAGTTTGTGAAATTTTCGCTTCGCTTTCTTCTCCGGTGAGACTGCGGGGAATGAAGGCCCAGTTTTCCGAAGCGGCATCGGTTCCCGTCGCCAGAAGAAAGGCGTCGTCGTCGAAGGAGAAAAAGCGGCAGGATTTCAGAGACCCCGCGGCCTCCAGCGTAAAGCGCATATTTTCGAGGACGGAGTCCTTCAGGGCGTTTTGCCTCCAGCAGTTTCGGAACGCCTTCTCGGCTCTGTCGATGCGTTCCGCGCAGACGGCGGTGGGCGTTTCGGAAAAGTTGAAGCGTTCGCCGGAGATTGTGAGCAGCAGCGCCTTTCCGGGCGGGGTTCCCATCTGTTCGGCCAGCGCCAGCAGCCATTCCGGCCCCATGGAGTGGATGTTGAACCCGTCCAGCCGGGAGTTGGGCCGGGCCTCTCGAAGCGAAAAGCCCTCGGGGTGAAGAACGGCGTCCGCGTCGCAGAACACGGCCAGGTCCACTCCTTCGAGCTCCTCCACCAGTTCGGGCAGCAGCTGATGCTCAAGACACAGCACAACGTCCAGGTCGGGCTCCGCTTCGAGAAATTTGTGAATCCGTCCGGCGAGAATCGTGCCGGCTGCGTCATCCTCCCGATTTTCGTTGCCGAACCCGGCGACCCAGATTTTCATCCTTTTTTGCGCATTATTTCTCATTGCTCTGACTTATACCTCATTTTCACGTCCTATTCCATTTTTCCCGTGCAGCCCGGCGCCTGGATGATGCTGCGGCCATTGCCCTGGGGGATGACCTCGATCTGGACGGAGATGCGCTCCCTGATGGCTCCCACGTGGGAGATGACGCCGATCAGCCGGCCTTCCCGTCTCAGTCCGGCCAAAGTGGAGAGAGCCGTGTCGAGAGCCTCTTCGTCCAGCGTGCCGAAGCCTTCGTCCAGAAAGAGCGAATCCACCTGCACCTTTTGACTGGCCATCTGAGAGAGCCCCAGGGCCAGCGCCAGGCTGACGATGAAGCTCTCGCCGCCCGAAAGATTCTTCGTGGAGCGGATTTCTCCCGCCTGATAGCTGTCGATCACCTTCAGTTCCAGCTCCTGAGCCTCGTCTCGGATCAAAAGATAGCGGTCCGTCATTTTCTGAAGCTGAAGGTTCGCGTGGTGGATCACCATCTCGAAAGTCAGGCCCTGAGCGAAGTTGCGATATTTTTGCCCGTCGGCGGAGCCGATCAGTTCGTGGAGTTTCTCCCAGCGCAGATATTCTTTTCTCTGTCGTTCGACGGCAGTCATCCGCTCTCCGTGCTGTCGGGAAAGTTCCTCCGCGTCGGTCAGGCGGGCCCGAAGCGCCCCCACCGCCCGTTGAAGCTCCCTCTGGCGCGCCGCGATTTCGTCCCGTTTCTTCCGCAGCTCTTCCAGGGGAGAGGTGGTCAGGTACTGACGGCGGAGCTCCTCCAGCGCAAATTTTTTGTCCGTCCGCCGGGCGTCCAGCTCCGTGCGCTCCTGAGCCAGAATTTGAGCCCGTTCCTGCAGAGATTTGCGCTCGCCTTCGGGCAGGCAGGCTTCGAGGTAGCCTTCTTCGTTTCTGACGTCGTTGGCGAGAAGCTGTTTGCTGAAGGAAACTTCCGCCTTCTGGAGGGAGTCGGCGCGGAAGTGGATGCTCTTCCCCAGCTCTTCCATGCGGGAGTGCATGTTCGCCAGATCCCGACGGGCGCTGCCCAGCGTTTCGCGTTTGACCTCCGCCTGTTTTTGCAGAGCCTTCACCGCGTCGGCGATTTTCTGCTCTTCTTCGTCCGGATTTTTCTTCCCGAAAATGCTTATCCGCTGCTGACGCAGAGAATCCCGTTCCAGGGCAAGTTTTTTCGCGGAGTCCTTTTTCCCCCGAAGTTCCAGGTTCAGCCGGTCCAGGTCGTCGTGGGAGTGGGACAGATCCCGCTCCCAGGCGGTGATTTGTTTTTCCAGGTCCATTCTGAGGCCGTGGTACTCCTGCCACTTTTCCCGGCGGGCTTCCAGGGTATCCAGAAGGCTCTCCGGGCGGCTGTCGGGAATATTTTTGAACCCGAAGGGCGAAATCTGGCGGAGCAGCTCGGTCTGCACGTTCTTCAGCTCTTCGTCGTGGAGGCGGATTTCCTGCGTCAGGCGAAGCCATTCCCGCCCGGCGGAGTCTCTCCGGAACTCCTCCTCCTGCAGGGACCGGGCCAGTTTTTGGAGCTCCTCCTGAGATCGCTCCAGGGTCTCCCGGGTGCCCTGCATGTCGCGTTCCATCTTCTCCGCCCGCTCCACGGTGAGACGTGTTTTCTGCAGAAGTTCCTCCGTTTTCCGGCGGTGGCGCGCGATCCCTTTCAGGGGCTCCGTGCCCGCTGTGAATTTCAGCTGCAGCAGGGCGAACCCCTCCGCCAGAGTTGTTTCGATGGTCTGGAGCTGGTTGCGAAGCCGCTCTTCTTCTTCCTGAATCTGGGTGCGTTCCTGGTCGCAGCGGGCGTTTTGGCTTTGCAGTTCCGAAAAGGCTTCGGAGGCTTTTCTCAGCTCCTCCCGGGCGGAGCGCAGGGACAGCCCCGCCTCCTCTTCCTCCGGGATGTTGCCCGAGGCGTAGGGGTGGATCGTGGACCCGCAGAGGGGACAGGGGGCTCCGTCCTGAAGGTACAGTCTCTCCGCCTCCAGGTCCCGAATGCGCCGGATCAGCTGCAGCTGGGCTTCGAAATGCCCCACTTCCTTTTCAAGCCCCTGAAGTTTGTTCTGCTGTTCCATAATCTGCAGAGCCCCGTTCTTCTGGGAGGACTCCACGGCGATGGCCCGCAGCCGGAGGTTTTCCAGCGTGTTGAGGGTTTCGGCCTGTCGGGTCAGGGTTTCCTCCAGGTATTCCTCCCGCAGTTTGCGTCCGTTCAGGTCGGTGAGTTTTTCGCGCCACTCCGGCAGGGCCGTCCCCCGAAGCAGCTCGTCCATGGCGGCTTTCAGCTTTCGGAGGGCGCTTTCGTCGGAGGTGAATTTTGTCCTGGCGGTTTCATACAGGGCGTTCTGCTCATTCCATGCGGCCTGAGTCTGCTGTTTCAGTTTTTCCGCCGCGGAGCAGTCGCCGGAGAGGCGAACGTGTCTCTCTTGGGCGATGCGCAGGGATTCAAAACGCATCCGAATGCCCGCCATCAGCTCCGTCAGTCGTTCGTCCGCGACGTTGTTCTGCAGGAATTTCTGGACGTCCCTCAGGCGAATTCGCGCTTTCTCCAGGCGCGCCTGATCTTCGTCGTATTTTTTCTGGAGTTCGCGTATGGTTTCCTCCGTCTGCTGCGCGGAGTTTTGAAGCTCGCCGATGGGGAACTCCTTCTCGCTCTGTCTGAGGTCGATTTCCCGAACCCGGCGCAGAAGATCCAGGGTGTTTTTCTGGTCTGTCTGCTTTTCCGCCAGAGCGGTCGCGGCCAGTTGAACGCCCTCTTCCGCCCGGCGGACGTCCGCCTCCAGTTCGGGCATTTTGGCCTGACAGCCGAGAAGGGTCTGTTTTTCCCGATCCTGCTCCCGGCGCAGAGCCACCAGGGCCGCGTAGTCGCTTCCAAATTCCAGCACGCGCCGGGCCCGCTCCAGACGCTGGCGTTCCGGCTCGAAAATTTCCTGCCGACGGGTCAGGTCCTGATGCCGGTCCTCCAACAGATCCAGTTCCTTCTGAAGCGCATCGATGGAGTCTGCCCAGTCGATTTCGCGGCCATACCGCTCCGCCTCTTTTTCCAGGGCGGCTTCCTCCTGAATCCGGTCGGCAAGCTGTTTTTCCAGCTCCTGTTTTTCCTCCGGCCCCGGCGCCTGCAGTCCGGCCAGACCGGCCTCCAGCACGTTCAGTTTGGAGCGCTCCGCGTTGCGAACCTCGTGAACCTGCGCGGATATTTTGCTGTAAATCTCCGTTCCGGTGATCTGCTCCAGTATAGGGGATCGCTCGCCCGGCCCGCTTTGAAGGAACGTGGCGAACTCTCCTTGGGCGAGAAGCATGGAACGCACGAAGCGATCGAAGGTGAGTCCCGTGACCTCCTCGATTTTTTCGGCTACGTTTTTTTGTCGCGTCTCCAGAATTTTTCCCGTGTTGGCGTCGGCGATTTCGTGTTTGGGGGATTGCAGCGGCCCCTCCGGTTTTCTGTGCGCCCGATGCTGGGACCAGGACACGCAGTATCGGTGAGGGCTGTTCGTTCCCCCTCCGAACAGGGCGGACGGGCCCGCTTCGAAAAGGACCTCCGCGAAACACTCTCCCGTCTGACGCGACATAATCTCGTTGACGCCCTGCGTAACGTCCTTGAGCCGCGGCGTGCGGCCGTACAGAGCGAGGCATATCGCGTCGAGAATCGTCGTTTTACCGGCTCCTGTTGGGCCGGTGATGGCGAAAAGCCCGTCGGACGCGTAGGCCGGATCCGTAAAATCGATCTTCCACTCCCCCTGAAGGGAATTGAGATTTTTGAAACGAATTTGAAGTATGCGCATTTCTGTCTCTCCCCGGGAACAGCATCCCATCTCCGGCAATATTGCCGTGTGACTATTATAAACTCATTCCGACAGGGGGTCCTTCGAATCCAGAAGAGAAAGAACCTCCCTGTAGGTGTCCAGCAGCTCCGGACGCTGCTCCGGGGGCACGGAACAGCGGTCGAGGCAGCGGGTAAAAACCTCCGTCACGTCCATTTCGCTCAGGAGCTCGCAGCCTTCCCGGGCGTTTGAATCTGAAAGAGAATCGAAAAAAGCCCGAATGGCCCTGCTGTTCTTCACCCGCAGAATTTCCAGATTCGATCCGGCCACGAGGGAGTTCACCCGTTTTTGCAGGTCGGGGACCAGTTCCCTTCCCTCGTACACGATTTCGAGCCATGACGAGGTTCCCGCCAGTCTCAGCTCGTTCAGCCGCGTTTCGAGGGTATCCATGTCTCCGGCGATGCGCTCCAGCGCCTGGAAAACCGGAACGGGAATCAGCTCCACGCGTTTTTCCGCGTCGGGTCCCAGTTCCACCAGTGTAACGCTTTTGTGCCCTTCCGTTTCCGACGGACTCATGATCAGAGGGGCGCCGCTGTAGCGCACAAATTCCGAGTTTCCCACCTTCTGGGCGGCGTGGAGATGTCCAAGAGCCAGGTAGTCGAGGCTGTCCGGGAAGCAGTCCGCGCCGACGTGAGCCAGAGAGCCCACGTACAGTTCGCGGACGCCGTCGCCCTCCGTCGATTTTCCGCCGGCGGCGAAGAGATGTCCCGTCCCCACCACGGGGACGCCGCCTCCGGCCGCGTTTCTGCCCGCTGCCGCCAGAGCCGCGATTTCCCGGTAGTGGTTCCGGATTCCCTCGATCAGGCGGGCTTCCTTTTCTTCGGGGCTTTCTCCCGCCTCGAAGGAACGAAGGTCTCGGTCTCTCAGGTATGGGACGGCGCAGACCAGCAGTTCCGGCTCTCCCTGAGGGTTTCGCAGGGTCAGGAGCTCGTCCTTGATTTTTTCCGCCGGCGCTCCGACCACGTGAATGTCCAGAAAACTCAGGAGCTCCCGCGGCGCGTCCAGAAAGGAGGGAGAGTCGTGGTTGCCCCCCACGATCACCACGTGGCGGCATCCCGTGGCGTTCACCCGGCACAGGAACTGATAGTAAAGCTGCTGCGCCCGGTTGGAGGGGGTCGTGGTGTCGAAAATATCGCCCGTCACCAGCAGGACGTCGATTTTTTGGGCGGCCAGCGTATTCGGGAGCCAGTCGAGAAAAGCCTCGAACTCGGCGTAACGTTTTTTTCCATAGAGCGTCCGCCCCAGATGCCAGTCGGACGTGTGCAGAATCTTCATGAACCAGCCTCCGCAGATATTTGACCCTGATTATACCGCGGTTCAGCTCAAATCAGTCTGCTTCCAAATATTTACGAATATAAAAACGCTCCCGACCCTGAGGTCGGGAGCCTGGGAGTTCCTGCGGGCTTTTTCAGGCTCTATTTTTTGTCCTTCCAGATGATTTCGGCGATCTGGACGGCGTTGGTGGCGGCCCCTTTGCGAATCTGGTCGCCGCAGACCCAGAGCGACAAACCCCGTTTCGGGTCTTCCGCGCTTTCGTCGACGCGGATTCTCCCCGCGTGGATCAGGTCCTGATCGGAGGCGTAAAGGGGCATGGGGTAGACCTTCTCCTCGGGGCTGTCGAGAAGTCTCACCCCCGGCGCGCCGCGGAGGAGTTCGCGAGCCTCGTCCGGCGAAAGGGGGCGCTCCGTCTCGATGGTCAGGGCCTCGGAGTGGCTGCGCAGGACCGGTACCCTCACACAGGTGGCGCTGACGCGAAGATCGGGGCAGTGCATGATTTTGCGGGATTCATTGCGCATTTTCAGCTCTTCCTTTGTGTAGGCGTTCTCGGAAAAGGAGTCGATGTGGGGGATGAGGTTGAAGGCGATCTGATACTGAAAGGCCGAAACCTCCAGCGGCTGCCCCGCCGCCCAGGCTCGGGTCTGGTTCTCCAGCTCCTCCAGACCCTGACGGCCCGCGCCGCTGACGGCCTGATAGGTCGAGGCGACGATGCGCCGGATCCCCGCCGCCCGGTGCAGAGGATAGAGGGGCACCATCGCGATAATCGTCGAACAGTTGGGGTTCGCGATGATTCCCCGGTGGGTCGCGATGTCCTCCGGGTTCACCTCCGGCACGACCAGAGGGATCTCCGGGGTCATGCGAAAGGCGCTGGAGTTGTCGATGACCACCGCGCCGCTCTTTGCCGCCACCGGAGCCCATTCCCGGCTGACGTCGGCCTCCACCGCGAAAAGGGCGATGTCGATTCCCTCGAAGGATTGGGGGGTCACCGCCTCCACGGCGTGGTCCTTTCCGCGCCACCGCACCGTGCGGTCGCCACGGGACGCCAGAGCGCGCAAATCGTTCAGGGGGAAATTTCGTTCTTCCAAAATTTTCAGCATTTCGAGCCCCACTGCGCCCGTCGCGCCGAATACCGCCACATTAGCTCCAGACATGATCTCTCGTTCCGCCTTCCCCGCGTTTCGCCGGACAGATGCGAGCCTCAGGCTCCCACGCCGAGGCATTCCTTCATGTCGCTGTTGACCTGGGCCATGCAGTTGTCGGAGGCGGGAACCAGCGGCAGGCGCAGCGTGTTCTCGCAGTACCCCAGGCGGCTGACGGCGTACTTGACGGGCATGGGATTGGTCTCCATAAAGAGGTTTTTCATGAGGGGGAAGAGCTTCATGTGCAGTTCCCGCGCTTCGACGACGCGTCCGGCCAGAGCGGCGCGCACCATGTCGGAGGTCTCCCGGGGAGCGATGTTCGACAGCACGGAGATGAGCCCGTGGCCTCCAGCGTTGACCAGGTGGAACGCCTGGTCGTCGTTGCCGGAGAGAATCAGAAAGTCGCTGCGTATCCGGCGGATTTTGCGGATGGTGTCGTCCACCTGCGCCTGATTGCCGGAGGCTTCCTTGACGGCGACGATATTGGGAATGTCCGCCAGTCGCGCCACGGTGTCGGGCAGCATGTTGACGCCGGTGCGTCCCGGCACGTTGTAAAGGATGATTGGAATGTTCACGCTTTCAGCCACGGTTTTGAAATGCTGGAAAAGTCCCTCCTGAGAGGGCTTGTTGTAGTAGGGGGTGACCACAAGAATTCCGTCGGCTCCGAGTTTTTCCGCTTCTTTGCTGGTTTCGATGACGTGCTGGGTGCTGTTGCTGCCCGTCCCCATAACCACCGGAACCCGACTCTTTGCGCGCTCCATCGCGAAACGCGTGATTTCCCGACGTTCCGCGGTGGTCACTACGGGGCCTTCTCCTGTGGTCCCCAGCACCACCAGAAATTCCACCTTCTGGTCGATCTGCCAGTCGATGAGCCTGCCGAAGTTGTGATAGTCGATTCCATCCCTCGTAAACGGCGTAACCAGGGCCGTTCCTGTCCCTCTGAACATCATGGAAAACTCCTCCTCGTCTTTATTTTTTATTAAGTTAAGATGAGCGTCAAAAAAATAAGCGCGTCCCCATTTGCTGCTGTAGGGACGCGCTTTTATGCACGCGGTACCACCCTGCTTGAGGATGCCTGTAACGAGCGATCCTCCGCCTCGGGGCCCAGTGACGCGGGCTGGACGGAAACGTACTCTGGCTCACGCAATGAAACACGATTCGCCTTTCCGCTTCAGCTCCTCGGGTTTTGGGCCTTTTCGCCGCGTCCGGAACACCTTTCAGCCGGTGAGTGTCCCTCTCTGTCGACGCCTCCGCACGAATCCGGCGCCCCGATTCCTCGCTTTTACCGTATTGAAAATCGTATTAAAAATCAATGGTGAAAGAAATTTTATACCGTTTCTTTATTCTGTCAAGACGGATATTTTATGTAAGGCAACTCCGCCTCAGCCGCCGCAGCTTCCGCCGCAGCCCGCACATCCGCCGCCGCAGCCGCCGCTTTTCCAGGCGCTGACCACGGGCACGAACACGTCCATGATGTCGGGGATCTGCTCCGCTCCTTTATCGCTGCTTTCGACACCCAACAGCGACATAACTTCTTCGGAGGTTTCCGCTCCGTCCATAATCCCCTGCACAATATCGCGCAGGGTCGTTCCTTTTTCTTCACAAACCACGGTCGCTGCCGACGCTCTGGCCCAATTCATAAGCTCTGCCTCCCCTGGCGAGGGATAATCAAAAACACCCTCCACCCTGATTGAATGCGCTCATTGTATCCCTTTGAAAGCGCTCTGTCTACAGCCGGAGAAATCAGAATTCCTTTTTCGTATCCACCACGTTGATCAGAGGACGGCCCTCGAAACAGTTTCTCACGTTGGTCATGAGAATATCCAGGCAGCGCGGAGAGTAGTGGATGGGGTCGTCCGAGGAGACGTGGGGCGAGATGAACAGGTTCGGCGTGTTCCAGAGGTACGAGCCCTCCGACAGGGGATGTTCGTCGAACACGTCGAGCACCGCCCCGGCCAGTCGTCCTTCATGAAGTTTTTTCGAGAGCGCCTCCGTGTCCAGCAACCCGGCGCGGGCGACGTTGATGACGCTGGCGTGAAGGGGCAGCCATTCGAGCTGCGCGTCGCCTATGATTTTGTTCGTCTGTTTCGTGAGCGGGGCCGTGAGCGCCAGAAAATCCGTGTCCCGAAAAACGTCCTTCATGCGGTCGGCGGAAACGATCTCGTCGCAGCAGGGATGACTTTTCAGGTAGGGATCGATCCCCGTGACCTTCAGCCCCAGCATTTTCGCCTGCCGCGCCATTTCGCCGCCCTGACTTCCGACGCCGAGCACGGCGATCTTTTTCCCCCTGATGACGGAGGTGTAGATCGGGTTCCAGGTCCTCTCCCGCTGAGAGGTGAAAAGGCTGGGAATACGGGAGTTCAGCATACCGAGATACATGGCGAAGGACTCTCCGGATTTGGGCTGATGAATGCCCCTGCTGTTGGTCAGGATCAGGCCCTCCGGAACCCAGTCGAAGGGCGCCAGCTGCTCGACGCCGGAGCTGTCGGACTGGAACCATTTGAGCTGTGGCGCGTAATCGGTTATGTTTTGGGTCTGGAACGTGTATCCGTAGAGAACGTCGGCGTTTTTCATGGCGTCGTAATATTTTTTGAAGTCCGAATCAGTCCAATCCACGGGCATGTAACGCTCCACGCTCTCCAGGGTGAAGGTCACCCGCGGCGCCAGGTCGGGGTTTCGGGCCAGAGCGTCTTTTATTTGGTCGAGAGTGGGCTGATAGACCGGTTCTTCCTGTCTGTAGCGCATGAAATGGATGTGCAGTCTGTCCATGACGAAACCCTCCCTAAAAACTGTTTTGCGTGTCGACGGCGTTCTTCAGGGGCCGACCCGCCATGTCGTTGCGCAGATTTTCGATCGTCAGGTCGAGAGTCCGGGGAATGTAGCCGACGCTGTCGTCCGAGGAGACGTGAGGCGTGATCACGAGGTTGGGAGTATCCCAGAGCTTCGAATCGGGCGGAAGCGGCTCCGGGTCGAAGACGTCCAGAATGGCCCCTGACAGCTCTCCCGCGCAGAGCTTGTCGTGCAGGGCGTTCTGGTCCAGCAGAGGGCCCCGGGCGACGTTGATGACCCCCGCCTTTCGGGGCAGCCAGTCCAGTTTTTCCCTGTCGATGAGATTTCTCGTTTTTTCGGTCAAAGGCGCGGTGATGGCCAGAAAGTCGGCTTTTTCGAAGGCTTCTCTCATTCGTTCGGGGGGCAGCATTTCGTCGCAGCAGGTATCCTCCTTCGCCGCGGGGTCGATACCGATGACGCGCAGGGACATGTTTTTCGCCTGTCGCGCCATTTCCTCACCCTGATTTCCCACGCCGACCACAACCAGAGTCCGGCCTTCGATGATGCTGGTGAAAACCCGATCCCACTTGCCCCGGCGCTGGGCCGTCAGCAGCCTCGGAACCTGAGCGTTGAGCATCCTCAGAAAAGTGGCGAAGGTTTCCCCCGATTTGGGAAGATGGACGCCCCGGTTGTTGACGACGGTGACGCCCTCCGGAACCCAGTCGAAGGGCATCAGGTGGTCCACTCCGGAGCTGAAGCAGTGAATCCACCGCAGCCTCGGGGCCCTTTTCGCCAGATCCTTCACGGGAAACCGGTGTCCCACCAGAATGTCCGCATCGGCCATGTTGCTGTAAAACGCGTCGAGATCCGAGCTCGTCCACTGACTCAGGTCGGAGGAGGGATAGTCGCTCAGGGTGAAGCGTACCTGGTCCTCCAGATCGGGATTTCGGAGCATCAGGTCGTCCAGGTGCCGTCGAGTGAAGTGGAAGACGTCCTTTGCGCTGCGGTTGAATTCGACGTGAACGTGAAATGTGCGTTTTTCCATATTGTCCCCCTGATTCCCAATAGTTTCCTCATTTCCGATAATTTCTTTAAATTATTGAGCGGAGCGCTTTGTTTTGATTAAATTGCCGGCTTTTTTGAGTAGCGGGTAAATCCATATGGCAATGGCAAGAACGCCGAGAGTTCCGGCTATGGGGCGATTGAAGAAGTCCAGCAGACGGCCCTCGGATTTGACCATGGAGATGATGAAGTTCTTCTCCAGAAGGTTCCCCAGGACGATGGCCAGGAGCATGGGGGAGATGGGAAAGCCGTTTTCTTCCATGACGTACCCCACGAGCCCGAAAAACAGCATGACCCACACGCCGAAAATCGTGTTGTTCACCGCAAAAGCCCCGACGACGCAGAAAAGGAGAATGGCCGGCAGCAGCACGAAGGGGGGCACTCTCAGAATGTGGCGGAAACATTTGATAGCGTAATATCCCAGAATCAGCATCAGAATATTGGCGAAGGCAAAACAGATGAACAGGGCGTAAATTACCTCCGGGTGGTCGAGAAAAACGGTGGGGCCCGGCTTCATGTCCTTGATGTATAGGATGCCGATGACCATCGCCGTCGTCACGTCTCCCGGAATCCCGAACACGAAGGCCGGAATCCAGGCGGAGGCCAGAGCGGCGTTGTTGGCCGACGTCGCCTCGATGATGCCCTCCATGTGCCCCGTTCCGAACTTTTCCGGAGTTTTGGAAAATTTTTTGCTGATGGAATAGGCCAGCCAGGCCGCGATGTCAGCCCCTGCCCCCGGCAGCGCTCCAACGATGATACCTGTGACGTTGCCCCGCAAAAACTGGGGAATATGCCTGCGCCACAGGCTGAAAATCCCCCGGTAGATCTGTTTGATTTCGCCGTTGTAGGCGGTCGAGGGCGGGGCCGTGGAGCTGACCCTCCGCATGATTTCCGATACCGCAAAAAGTCCGATCAGAACCGGTATGACGTGGATTCCCCCCAGCAGTTCGGAGGATCCGAAGGTGAACCGCGGGGTCGCCGTGATGAGGTCATACCCTATCGTCGTGATGAAGAGCCCCAGAAAAAGTGAGGCCATGCCCTTGAGGGGGTCGTTTGAGGTCATGAAGGTGGCGCAGGTCAGACCGAAGCAGGAAAGCCAAAAATATTCGTAAGTGCTGAAACTGAGCGATATTTCGGCCAGAGTCGGAGCGGCCAGCATCAGGACCAGAAGTCCGATCAGTCCCCCCACCGCCGAAAAGAATACGTTCGCTCCAAGTACGGTTTCGGCCATCCCTTTTTGGGTGAGTCTGTAGGAATCGTCCGTGTAGGCCCCCGACGCCGGAGTCCCCGGTATGCGAATCAGGGTTCCCGGAATGTCCCCGGCGAAAATGGCCATGGCGGACACCGCGATGATCGACGCCAGAGCGGGAACGGGATCCAGAAACATCGCCACCGGCAGAATGAGTGAAACCGCCATGACGGCGGTGAGGCCGGGGATTGCGCCGAATACGATGCCGAAGATCGAGGACAGCAGCATCACGATGAAAACCTCCGGCGTCGCCACAAGGGCAAACGCTTTTACAATTGCTGTGGTGTCAGGCATTTTTCCTCCTTTCGCCAGTCGGTCAGAAGCCGAGAATTCCGGCTGGAAGCGGAACCATCATGAGGCGATAGAAAAAGGCGTAGGCGAAAATCGTCAGGCACAGAGAAATGACGAGAGTGCTCAACAGCCGTCTTCGAAGCCATCCGATGGTGCAGGTCAGCATGATGATCCCCGTCAGAAGGAAACCGAGCCGATTGGCGAAAAAGATATAGAAGAGCAGGTTCAGAGGGACGAGCAGTAGGTTCGATACGAGTTTTGGGGATTTCATCCATTCGCCGGGAGTGAAGACTCTGACCCCGGACTTCAGCCCGCGAACGGTCAGCAGCGCCCCGCAGACGAACATGGCCGCCGCCGTGAGCGCCGGGAAAAAACCCGCTCCATAGGCGTAGTTCGGCAAAGAGGGAAGAGAATGGGCGCGAATCATGATCAGAGTCGAAAAAATCAGGAAAAATATGCCAAATACAGCATCGTTGAACTTCATGGACGCCACATCTCCCTTTTGAAAAAAGCCCCGCAATTCGAAAAAAGGACCCGCGAGCGCGATACGGGCGGGTCCTTCCTGTCGCATGTTCGCTGGATGGCGCGAGATTGTGTCAAATCGTTTATTTGACGATGCCGACGGCCTTCATAACCTTTCCGAACTCGACGTCGTCCTGCGCGAGGAAGGCTTTGAACTCGTCAGGCCCCATGTAGACCGGAAATTTCCCGACCTTTTTCATCGCTTCCTGAAAATCCTGAGATTCACAGACCTTTTTCATCGCTTCTCCAAGTTTTACCTTCAGGTCCTCGGGCAGTCCGCCGGGAGCCGCTATCCCGCCCCAGGGGCTCAGAATCCAGGTGTTGCCGGTGGCCTCCTTCAGCGTGGGAACGTCCGGGAAAAGGGGCAGCCGCTCCGGAGATATGGAGGCGAGGGTGCGGATTTTCCCCGCAGCAATCAGAGGGCCGGCCTCGTTGAAGGAACAAACCACAAAATCCAGCCCGCCGGCCGCCAAATCCTGAAGCGACGGGGCCGAGCCCTCGTTTGGAACCCAGATGATGTCGTCGATGCTTATTCCCTCACCCTGCAGCATTCCGGCGGCGCAGAGGTGCCAGATCCCGCCGTGGGCCGCGCCTGAGCCCTTCAGCTTTTTCGAGCCCGTCTTGATGGCGTCGAAGAGCTCCTTCGCGGTTTTATGGGGAGAATCGGCTTTGACGTGAAGGCCGCCGAAGGAGCGGACAATCATGGCGATGGGCGTCACGTCGCGATAAGTCAGGTCGGTGAGTCCGGCCCAGTGCATCATGTTGAGCTCACATTCGATGTCGCCCATGGTGTAGCCGTCGGGCGTTCCCTGCGCGATGGCCGTATGGCCGATGACGCCCTGTCCGCCCGTCCGGTTGATGCTGTTCACTCGAAGCCCCAGCTGGTCGCTCAAAACCTTTGCCACGAGACGTGCGTTGAAATCGGTTCCACCGCCCGCGGCGAAGGGAATCAGCATGGTGACGGGCCTGCTCTTGTCGGGCCAGTTATCGGCGCCTGAGGCCATCCCTGTCCCCTCCGTCAAAAACATACACAAAGAAATCACTGCCACCGTTAAAATCGTCTTCCGAAACATCTGCATCCCTCCACACGATTCATTTTGATTTTGGAATGAAAATCTTCAGTATAAAAAACCATTTTTCAGGGACTCGCCTCAGTCTGTCCCGACCCTTATGTAATTTTTTTAAGAAATTTCTTACGAATGAAATAAAAATATTTTGCACTATAATCGCACCCCGCCGGAATGTCAATAGTTGGGGAATCCGCGTGTGTTGTTCGTTCTCCCTGTGTTTACAGCGGCAGGATGGGATAAAATAAGCGCGAGGGTCGGAGATTGGGAAGCGCTGATTAACAGCTCGGAACCCTGTGGGGGTTCGGTGAAGAAACTCGGCGGATCACAGGTTTGCGCAGGCAGCCTTCTGCCTCCCTGAGCTTTCATAAGGAGGATTTTCCCAATGGAAAAGATAATCTTCACCATTATTCTGAACGTGGCGCTGGCCTTGACGCTGGAGCTTTCGGTGGGGGCTCGCGGCGAGTGCGCGGACAAGGGGTGGCCGGACAACAGGTTCACGCGGCAGGTCCCCAAACCGGCCGCCGTGGCGGGCCCGTACAAAATGCTCGCCAGGCGCGGCGACAGTTTCAGATCGGCGGCGGAAAGCAAAGCGGACGGCATTATGATCGCCGTGAAATGGGACACGATGGACGAAGCGAAAGCCTACGCCGTCGAAGTGAAAGCCGCCGGGTTCACCCGGAACGAATCAGTGGTGGAGGAAGACGGGACGAAAACCCCCATCAAGTTCGGCGACAGGGAAGTCTTCGCCCCGTCCAAATTCGATTGGAAGGCCTCAAACGGGGAGTATTCCGTCGAGGTCTTGTTCTACGCGGGCGGAACGGCCGCCGTGAAGGAGGGCGCCTTGACCATCGCAAAATTTGACCCCTCGGAGGAGTAAAAAAGGTGATAAGCAGGCGGTGCAAGACCGCTGCAGGCCTGGCGACAGGAACTGTTGGGCTTGCTGTGCTCGTTTGCTTACACTTCACGCCATGAATTGAAGAAATTTTCGATGGAATGCAAAATCCAGTTCAATCCTATGCCGAGAACGGCGAGGGCGACGATGCCTCCGTACATTTCCGGAACGTTGAAGGTTTCCTCGGAGTAGAGCACCAGGTATCCCAGTCCTGAACTGGCCCCGATCATCTCCGCGGCCACCACGGCCATGACACAGTACGAGCCGCCCAGACGAATGCCCGTGAAAATTTCCGGAGCGGCGGCGGGCAGGATGATTCTGGTAAAGATAAAGAGCTTCGACGCGCCCATGGATTTCGCCCCTCGAATAAGGACAGGGTCCACGTTTTTGACGCCCGAACTCGTGTTGAGAAGCACCGGCCAGAGGGATGCCCAGAAGATGATGACCGTCTTCGAAAGTTCACCCAGACCGAAAAACAAAATGAACACCGGAAACAACGCGAACGCCGACATCTGCCGGAACGCCTGGAAAAGCAGGTCGAGAACCCTGTCGAGCCGTCTGAAATATCCGGTCAGCAGCCCGAACGCCACGCCAATTACGGCAGACACGAAGAGTCCCAGAAGGACGCGCTGGAGGCTGATGAGAAAATGCCGGGACAGATCTCCCCGCGCCGCTGTGAGCCACAGGGCGCGGAGAACTTTGGACGGCGGCGCGAGATATGTTGCCCGCGCCCACCCCAGCCGCGGGGCGGCTTCCCAGAGCAGAAAGAACAAAAGAAGCCCCGCGCCGCGGGAAAGCCAATCCCCCATCTTGAAAAGCGCGTTTTTCATAAGTAGGCTCCGTAACTTTGAATCTGCGCGGCTTCCGCCTGCAGCATACCCCACAGCTTTTTCCGGATACCTGCAAATTCCGTCGAGTTGCGGATGTCCTCCGTCCGCGGGCGGGGCAGGTCGATGTCTATGATTTCCTTTATGCTGCCGGGCCGGGAACTCATGAACGCGACCCGGTCGGAGAGCAAAATTGCTTCGTCAATGCTGTGGGTGACGAAAAGGATGGTTTTTTTGTCGGCCTCCCAGATGCGCAGTAACTCTATTTGCAGATTTTCCCGCGTCTGCGCGTCGAGAGCGGCGAATGGCTCGTCCATGAGCAGGAGGTCGGGGCGGTAGGCCAGTACGCGGGCGATGGCAACGCGCTGACGCATACCGCCGGAAAGCTGATGCGGATACTGATTTTCGCAGGACGCGAGCCCTACGAGGTCGAGGTAGCGTCTCGCGATTTTTCTCCGCTCTTTTTTTTCGACGCGGCGGATTTCCAGCCCCACTTCGAGGTTTTTGATCACCGTCCTCCAGGGCAGCAGCGCGTAGCTTTGAAAGACCATGCCGCGATTGAAGCTGCGTTCCCGCAAGGGCTGGTCGTCCACGAGTATTTCTCCGCCGTCGTATCTGTCCAGGCCCGCCAGAATGTTGAGAAACGTCGTTTTTCCGCAGCCGGAGGGCCCCAGGAGCGAGAGAAATTCCCCTTCATGAATATCCAGGTCGAAATGCTCCAGAACGGAAAGGGTTTCTCTTTTGCCCATGGCGTTTCGAATTTGAAATTCCCGACGAACCTGTCGAGCCTGAACTTTGATCATTTTTTCGGACTTTCAGTTTGCGGGGTTGTAGTCGTTTGTGTACACCTGAGACGCCTTGATTTCCCCGGCTGCGATCTTTTTTTCGGCTTCGAGGCGGTCGATCCAGTATTCGATGTTTCTGAGCGGAATTTTTTGATCTTCGTAGAATTCGAACATCTCGGCCTCTTCGAGCTTGAAGCCGAACCGCTTCGCCATGAGCTGGCGGGCCTCCTCTCGGTGGGTGTTGTTCCACTGAGCGGCTCTGGAGAGAATCGCCGTCAGTTCTTTTACGGCGTCAGGGTGTTTTTTCAGGAATTCACCGCTCACGGAGTAGGGGCACATGCCGCTGATGCCGCCGTCGATGTCCCAGTCGCTGAACAGGAGGCGGAAGTCCTTCGTGTTGGCGCTGGCCCGCCCTGACGACAGGGGGTGAATGATGGCCACGTCGGTGTCGCCCCGCAGAAGCGGCACTTCCTGTTCCGAGTCCGGCGCCGTTATCATGCGGATCGAGGTCGGATCGATACCGTTGTCCTGGGCGTATTTCTTTGTGACGAACTCGGAGCACGCGCCGAAGCTGTTGATGCCCAGCGTTTTGCCCCCGAAATCTTCGATCGACCGGATGGGGGAGTCAGCGCGCACGAAGTATTTCATGTGAGGGTCTTTTTGGGTGGACTTGCTGCCTGCCGCGAAAATTTTGATGTCCGCGCCCGACGCCACGGCCGCGATCACCAGGGGCGTGTGCCGGTTTGCCACGTCCAGGTCGCCCGTGGTGAGAGCGGGGATCATCTGACCGGCGGCTATCTGGCCCACGTACTTCGGTTTCACGCCGGCGTCCCTGAAGTACCCCAGGTCGTCCGCCAGATAGATGAGGTCGTAATAGACCCATTCGGGATACCTGAATTCCACGACTTCCGAAGCGGCGGCAGGCAGCGCGGACAGAAAGCCCGCCGTGAGAACGGCGAATATCACCAGAACGCCTGAAAAAAACAAACGTCCTTTCGTCATCGTTTTTCCGAAAACTGCCATTGCTGTTTTTTTCATGATAAAACCTCCTGTATTTTTTCCTGACCTTTACGTAAAAAATGTCCTTTTCTTTTCTTAATCTTTGTCACTCTTCCGCGTTCGACAGCGGGGTGGAGAGATAGCGTTCTCCGGAGTCCGGCAGGATGACGACGATGTTCTTTCCCCTGTTTTCCTCCCGCGCGGCGAGCTGAAGGGCCGCCCAAACCGCCGCCCCTGCGGAGATCCCCACGAGAATACCCTCTTTGTGGGCCACGTCACGGGCGGTGTTGAACGCGTCGTCGTTGGTCACCCGCACGATTTCATCCAACAGGGAACGGTTCAGCACTTTAGGGATAAAACCCGCTCCGATGCCCTGGATGCGATGAGGGCCCGGACGTCCGCCGGAGAGGACGGGAGACGCGTCCGGCTCCACCGCCACGACCCGCACGTCTTTTCTGCGGGCTTTCAGCACCTCGCCCACGCCCGTGATGGTGCCGCCCGTCCCCACTCCCGCCACGAACACGTCCACGTTGCCGCCCGTGTCGCGCCAGATTTCCTCGGCGGTGGTTTCCCGGTGAGCCTGAGGGTTGGCGGGGTTCTCGAACTGAAGGGGCATAAAGCTGTCCCGGATCTGGGCGGTGAGTTCCCGCGCCTTCTTCACCGCGCCGTCCATGCCGTCGCTGCCTGGGGTCAGCACCAAATCCGCACCCAGCATCCGAGCCAGTCTGCGTCGCTCAATGGACATGGTTTCGGGCATGGTCAGTATCAGTTTGTAACCGCGGAAGGAGCAGGCGAACGCCAGCCCGATGCCCGTGTTGCCGCTGGTGGGCTCAATGACGGTCCCTCCCGGTTTCAGCTTCCCGTCCCGCTCCGCCGCCGTCAGCATGGCCGCGCCGATGCGGCATTTGACGCTGTTCAGGGGGTTGAAGGACTCCACCTTGCCCAAAATAACGCCGGGCAGCCCCGCTCCAATTTTTGCCAGTCGTACCAGCGGCGTGTTCCCGATGGCCTCCGTGACGTTGTCGTAGATTCTTCCACGGAAAAACCCCTGCGTTTCCCGTCTACCGCCTTTTTCATCAATCATATTGAATACTCGCTTTCGTGGTCGATGTCGTATTTGAACAGCGCGTCGATGCGCCGCTTCAGTGCCTGAGAATCGCTGCGCCGGCGCGGGCGGGGCGCGTCGACGGTGAATGTGTTCCGCACGGAGCCGGGCTGCGGGGAGAAGATCACGATCTCGTCGGAGAGGTAGAGAGCCTCGTCCGTGTCGTGAGTGACGAGTACAATCGTTATGCCCGTATCCCGCCACAGGCGCAGAAGGTCATCCTGCAAACGCTCCCGGGTGATGGTGTCCACCGCGGCGAAAGGCTCGTCCATCAGGATGATTTTGGGCTCCACCGCCAGGGCCCGGGCCAGAGCCAGACGCTGCCTCATCCCGCCCGAGAGCTGGGAGGGATATTTGGAGAGCGAGTCCCCCAGCCCCACTTTCTTCAAAAAGGCGATGGCGTGTTCCTCTCTCCCCTCCTTCGGCAGACCGCGCAGCTTCAGCGGAAACGTCACGTTTTGCAGCGCGGTCATCCAGGGAAAAACGGCGTAATCCTGAAATATCATGGCGATGTCGTGTTTCGGCCTGTCTCGGAACAAACCGTTGGCCAAAGGAGACAAAAACTGATATTTGCGCCGATAATCCTCCATCTCCTTACGGGTGGCCGGTAGAGGTTCCAGCACCCTCACGCCGTCGATGTACACCTCTCCTTCCGTTGGAGCCTGCAGGCCCGCAAGGAGTTCCAGAAAAGTGGATTTTCCGCTGCCCGACGGGCCTAAAATGCTGACGATGGCCCCATCGGGTATCTTAAGCGACACGGAAAGCAGGGCTGTCACCCCGTCTGCCGTGCGGTCCTCGTTGACGATGGAGAAAAATTTGGTGAGTCCCCGGGCTTCGATCATGGCGTTACCGGCCCACTTTCCACACGGAGAGCTTGAGTTCCAGAAATTTCAGGACCTCGATCAGGAACCAGCCGATGACGCCCAGAACCACCATGCAGACCACCATCACCGGTATTTGGAAAAATTCCTTCGCCTCCACCAACAGGTAGCCCAGCCCCGTGCGGCCTCCGTACATCTCCGCGATGACCAGCATCACCAGGCCCATGGCGACTCCCGTCTTGACGCTCATGATGATGGAGCCGATGGCGTGCCATATATACACGTGGAGAATCAAAGTCAGTTCGCTTGCGCCGAACACGCGGGCAGAGCCCAGGTAGCGCGGTTCCGTGTCCTTCACGGCCTGATACGTGTTGAACAGAATGGGATAAAACGCCCCGATAAAGATCAGAAACGTCTGCATGGGCAGGCCGATGCCGAAAATGATGATGGTGATGGGAACCCATGCCGGAGGGGGAACGGGCGACAAAAGCTGGAACAGGGGAAGCAGCCGTTTGCGTATCGCCAGGTTCCATCCCATGAGAATCCCTGTGGGGATGGCCGTCAGCACGGCGATTCCCAGCCCGAGGAAGAACTTGCCGAGACTGCAGGCGATGTGAACCAGCAGCCTGCCCCTGGTCAGCAGCTCCCAGAACGTAACCGCGACGGTGCTGAGAGGCGGGACCAACACTTTGGGGACCACGCCCCAGCGAGGCAGAAGCTCCCATAAAACCAGGAGAGGCACGAAAACGGAGAGAAATTCCCACGAAAAGATACTGCCCAGGGCGTTTTTGAGAAAATACCCCAGTTCCCGGAGAACCAGCCTTGCCCCTCTGGTTTCATAACGTCTCACGGTTCAAGACCCCTGTTTGCCGTCGTCGTCATCTTTTTCTCCATCTTTTTCTTCATCGTTTTTTTCATCATCGTCGTCGTCGTCGGGAACGCGTATGCCCTGCTCGTCCAAAAATTCTGTCAAAAGGGCCACAAGATTGTCGTCCGCCCTGTTGAACTCGGGAACGGGCTGCCCCTCCAGCAGCGCGAGGGGGATGGAAGTGCTGCGGGCGATTGCCTGCCTCAGAGCTTTTGGCCCTTTTTGTTCCGCGTTCAGGAGGCGAGTGACCAGCTCTTCGCCCTTTTTCTGCAGTTCCTTCCGCGCCAGCAGCACCTGCACTGCCTGATCCACGATGGCCGGGCAGCACTCGTCGCCTGGTCTGACCTCCCAGTCCTGATAAAGGATGGAATGTCCCTGATGCAGCGCCGCCACCGCAAAAGCGCCCTTGATGACCGCCGCGTCGGCCTCCTTCGCCTCCAGCGCCGGAATCATGGCGTCAAAAGGCATATATTCGTAGACAACGCCGGAAATATCCGCCTTCAGCCGTTCCGCGTCCTTCTGGAACGCCCTGAGCAGCACGCACTGCGGCGACGTGACGGCGATCCTGATGTTCCCCAGCTCCCTCAGCCGCAAATTCAACCCCCTTCGCAGTACAAGCGCGGCGCCGTAAGGGAACGTGATGCGGCCAAGAGCGGTCAGGTTGCCGAACCCAGGCAGTTTTTCCAGGCTCCTGACCTTTTCGATATCCACGAAACCGGCGTCCAGCCCTCCGGAGAGAAGCGCGTACCCCACGTCAGAGCCAGAGCCGAACCTGGACGCCTCGAATCCCCGTTTCCAGTCCTGTTCTTCTGAAGCCAGATAAAGGGCTGCAGGCAGGTTGGCCCCGCTGTGTCCGATTCGGAACGGAGGTTCGCTCCGCGGACGGAACGCGTAAACTCCAAAGAGAACCGCCGCGGCAAACGCGGCCAATAAAAATCCGCAGCGTCTTTTTGACTTCGGGTTCATGTCCGGCGGCCCTCTCTCATGACATCGCGCTTTTTTTCACCACCAGGTGACGCCCCTGAAAGCCTCGGCGAACAGCTTCTCTCCGGGATTTTCTTTGATGTTTCCCAGTTGTACCAGTTCGTCGCCCAGAAGTTTGAGCCCAGCTGTGTCCAGAATGTTCGTGAACTTCAGGCGGTTGTTGCCGTGAATGATGGCTTCTTTGGGCGCGCCGGTGTAGCGCACGGCGATGTCCACGATGTTGCCCGCGACGGGGTTTGCGAGGATGATTTTGTCCGCCTCGTCCACGGCCCTTACAAAAGCCCTGAGTGCTTCGGTATTGGCGGCCAGAACCCTGTCGCTGACGTTGATGGTGCGGCACGGAATTTTGGCGGAAACATCCGGGAACACTACTTTGTACCCCTGCAGCTCCGCGATGCTGACGTGGGGTTCTTCCAGTATCGCGCCATCCACGCTTTTCGCTTTCAGCGCCGCGATGGCCGGACCGCCTGCCAGTTTTTGCAGGTTGAACGCCCCTCCGGCCTCATTGGCTTTCACCGTCAGGGAGATGACTGCCTCGCAGGTGGGAGAGATTCCGGCGATTTCCCTGTCTTTCAGGTCCGCGAAGGTTTTGATGGGAGAGTCTGGCTCCACCAGCAGCACCGACGTGCAGGGCCGTTTGACCTGGGCGATGGTTTTGATGGGGGCTCCGTTGGCTATGGCCGCGATGGCCACGGTGGGGCAGGACCAGAAGATGTCGGCTCCGCCGGAAACCACCAGATCCCGTGCGGCGGCGTTGTCCGTCACGTTCTCGATGACCACGTCCAGTCCGTATTTCTCGAAAATACCCAGTTCTTTGGCCACGTACAGGTTGAGATGATGGGTCGTCTGCGCGTCGGCCACCACGAATTTGACAGGCGCGGCCTGAACGGGCGCGGAAAACGCGCAAAGCACCGCGGCCAATGCAAAAACAAACAGAACCGTTTTCCCGATAAGAGGTATCTGTGCTCTTTTCATCATGTCATTCTCCTTATTCATTATTGTTTCATGATTTTATGACTATTGAGTTGCTTCAGGTATTCAGGGGCTGAAGAGCGCAAAAAAAAAGGACCCCTGGCCAAACAGGGATCCTCGCCCTCTCAAGGAATACACGGCCGGACGCCGACTCTCCCGGGCGAAGATCCGCGCGCCGTACACATACACAGAACCGGTCGAACCCAATCATGTCCCAATACAGATGCAATTTCAGAAATAGTCATTGCGCTCACCTCGCTGTCAATTAAATATAAATTAACTATTAAATATTATACTTATAAAAATAATATGTATTAAAATATCATAAACGACTAGTGTTGTCAACATTGCTTCTGATACCTCGAAATCCAGTGTTTTGAGCAAAAATACGGAGCCTGAAAGGACCCTGTATTGTCGTATATTCTGTTATATTTTCGTGGAGACGGTTTTGCCGGACTTGCAGGGCACTGCCGTACAGAAAGGGGTTTGAGTGAATATGGAACGCAGGGTAACGATGGGCGGTAATCCGATGACGCTGGAGGGCAATGAGCTGAAGGTGGGGGATAAGGCCCCCGATTTTACGCTTTTGGACGCGAAGCTGACGCCCAAAACGCTGAAGGATTTCGAAGGAAAAATCAAAGTCATCTCCGTGACGCCTTCACTGGACACGCCGGTCTGTGATCTGCAGATTCACTGGTTCAATGAGGACGCGGCCAAAGAACCGGGCGACGTGGTCGTTTTAAACGTCAGCATGGACCTTCCTTTTGCAATTGGACGCTTCTGCGCGACAAAGGACATTGAGAAGGCCGTGGCGCTGTCGGATCACAGGGAGGCCTCCTTCGGGCGGGGATACGGCGTCCTGATGAAAGAGCTGCGCCTGCTGGCGCGGTCCATCTTCATCATCGACAAACAAAACATCGTCCGTTACGTTCAGATTGTCTCCGAACAAACGAACGCTCCGGCCTACGAAGAGGCTATCAAGGCGCTGAAAACACTGCTTTAAACTCAGTGGAGACGCGCTGCCCGTTTTAAGGTCTGTTTAAGAATTGATGAATTAAAAGGAGGATGCGGTTCTGATCCATCCTCCTTCAGGGTCATTCTGAACTTACTCGATAGAGGCGCAACGGACGTAGTTGACACCGCTGCCGCGGGATGAACGCAACGTTCCCTCGACGATCACTTCGTCATCCTCCTGCTTTGCCAGCAGCAATTTACGAAGAGACTCGTCGTACACGCGCACGATCAAAAAATCCCGACGGGTCGTTCCGTCTTCCGACGCGTGTTCCTGCCGAATGGCAAACTGGACGTATTTCCCCGTTCCGCTTTCTCCTTCGGACTGCCCCCTCAGGAAATGAACCTTTCCCGATATTCTGACGCTGTTTTCCCAGTTCAACACCTGTACACCCACTTTTCCGCCTGCGTGAGGCAAGAGATCTCAAAATATTATCCTGTCGTCCTGTAATTATGCGGCGAAAAAAGTGCAATGTAAAGAGTCCCCCGCAGGTTCAAAGTCCGGAGGCCTATACCAGTTTGCTTTCAGCGAAACTTCAGATCAGGAGATTTTGTGGATTTCTTCCACGTGTATGTACATTTCTCCACTGCCGAGAGAGGTCTGGAGCACTCCTCGGACTTTCAGAGGCGTCCCCTCGGGGAGAGCTTTTACCTGACTTTGAATTTCCGGCAGAAAAGCTCTGGAAAGCAGGAAATCTCTGCGTGTGGAGCCGTCGTTCCAGGGTGTTTCCTGTCTGATGGAAAAGGGAAAATACCTGTCGCTTTTCTTGTCCGTTCTGACGTGGTGCAAAAGTCCCGAAACCGTCACCGTGTTTTGCATCTGCATGTCCTTATCACCTCTCGTAAGTTTATATGATTTGTTCAGTTTACCTGAGCAATATTGTAGCAAGGACTGAAAGGACCACACACGTAATTACCGCGAAAAATCCGGTCGCAAAAATTAATTTTTTTTCAAAATATGTCAGCTTTTGGATAATATAGTCGCTGTTTTTCAGCAGCAGCTGCTCCGTTTGGGCATCGTGACGTGCCGCTTCTCTGTCCGAGGTTTCCTTCAGAGTCCGGAGCAGCGCGGTCTGGGTATCCTTCAATATTTCCAGTATCTCGGCGGATAATTCACTCAGCTCTCGGGTGTGAGCCCGTCCGTCGGCCTTCAGAACTCCTTCCCAGGCGGAGATGGTTTGCACGAAGGACTGAAGGGTCTCTCTCATCTCTCCCGCCCGATCGTCGGTGTTTTGTATTTGCGCTGACAGAGATTCCAACTGCCCCGGCAGGCGGTCCAGACCTCTGAAAGCGCCCTCCGTCATCTGCTCCAGAGACGCCTTCACTCCATCCAGCAGGTCTCCCATCCGGTCGGCGGTATCTTTAACCCGATTCAGAGACAGAAGCGTTTTCTCCATGCTCTCGTTGGCCCGGCCAGGCAGAGATTCCAGCAGCTCCGAAAGTTCTTCGGAGACGGAGTCCTGCAGTCGGGGCAGAAGGGCTGCCGCCAGTTCCGCCACAAGGCGCGCGGCAGTGTGATCGAGGGGGCGTTCGCTTTTGGCGTCTTTTTTTAAATTTTCCTTTGAGTTTTCTTTGGGATTCTCTTTCAGATCGTCCTTCAGATTATTCTTCAGATCGTCTTTCAATCTGTGTCACTCCTTTTCCACTCGCCGCGTTTTCTGTACAGAGCGCCCTCCACGGCGCGCCTGAGCCGATGTTCGGAAAACGGGGGAATGAAATCATATCCTTCGCGGGTCCATCTGTCGAGGAGGAGGCTGCCTCCGGCGGATGCGTCCATTTCAGGCAGAGCCAGAATTTCCCGTCCCCACAGCAGAAAATCAGAATAACGGGCGTCATAATTTTCATAGATAAACCAGTCCGGGCGGGCATGACCGCCCCGTTTGCGCAGGAAGTCGTCCATCCGGTCGGGCACGTCCTGCAGCAGGTCCGCCAGGCGTCCGTTGAAAAGAGCCCCCTGACCGGAGGCGGCGACCCACCCTTCGGAACGCAGCAGGGCCGTCGCGTAGGGGGCCCGGGCCAGGTCGGACAGTCCCGAGTCGATGCGGGCTGCGTCCAGGTGGACGACGGGAGTCCACTCCGAGAAAAGGGAGTCCCAGTCGATGGGAGAAACGTCCGGAGAACCGCACAGGCCGTCGCCGGGGGCCAGGAGAATTTCCATTTCGCTCAGGGCCGTGTCCGGAGCTTCGATTTGAACGTGAGGCAGAGCCGCGGGAACTTCCCTGCCGCAGAAAATCCAGTCCCGCTCGTCAGTTTCCGTCCGCCCGGCATCGAAGAAGAAAACGTCGTGGGCCAGCCGCGAGAGGAAGCGCAGAGAGTCGTGCCGGCGCAATCCCAGAAGTACGATTTTTCCGCGTCCCCGCAGAGCTTCCGTTTTCAGAAATCGCGACTGAATATCCTGTTCCCGGAACGCCGCCAGAAGCGGGGCGAAAAGCTCTCCGAAGACGTTTTCGGAGGCGTCGTCCTCCTCCGGAGCTTCGCCGGAATCCTTCAATGCGTCGAAACGGTCGAACAGGTCGTCGGGGAACAGGTCGTCGGGATCGATGTCGGGAAGAGAGAGTTCCGGCATGATGTTCCGCACCCGGCCCTCCAGTTCCCGTATTCCCGACAGCGCCGTGCGCAGCGAAGAACGGGAGACGGAGACGTCCGCCGCAATTCTCCGGATGTCGTTCAGAGCGGTTTCTTCCCGCTCCAGTTCTCTGCAAAGGGGCTCGCACCAGTCCTCGCGCATGGCATTTTCCCACCAGGTGAGGTATTCGTTCAAAACGTGCAGTCGCTCCTTCAGCAGGTGCTGCAGGCTGGAGAGCAGTTTGTCCCTGTCCACGTTCTGCCGGAAAAAAAGTTGATACCTCGGCCAGAACTGGAGGCTTTCGAACCATCCCCGGGTTTGCACCTGCCGGGTTTCGTGCCGCACGTATCCGTAAAATTCGGGCAGTTCCCCGCTGATTTCGGGCGCTTCGCCTCCTCGTCCCTGAAAAGCGATGCCCAGTTTGAGGAGGATTTCACGGCAGGACATGCGGGCTCTGTCCATCCGCGCCGTCATTCGGGAGGCCAGAGCGGCGCATTCTTCCCCCCATCGCTCGTAGCTTTCCCTGACGACTTTGAGGGGGCCGCCCTTCTCCAGTTCCTTTCCGAGATTTTGCAGGTGATATTCGGCGTCGAGAAGACGGCGCCATTCGTTGCGTACGGCCGACACCTCCGCGCTGGTCCATCGGTGGGCGTCCCGGAGTTCGCGGATTCTTTCGAGACGGGCCGCTCCTTCGGCCTCCATCTGCTCCGCTCCGGCTCCTCCCAGGATCAGTCCGAGATCGGAGGCGGTGCGGGACAGGAACGTCATGAGACGCCGGGCGCAGGTCGCGATTCCGCATCTCTCCAGATTGTCCCGGAACGTTTCCATCTGGCGAATCAGCGGGCCGAAGTTCGACGCGGCCCAGGCCGGGGAACTTCTGTCGTAAAAGTAAGCCGACGCCAGTTTCGACGATACGGGGACGACGGCGGAATTTTTGAGAGACCCGTTCTCGGAGGCGATGTTTTCGATGTCCTCGCGAAGTTCGCGGATACAGTCGGACAGCTTCTGACGACGGGAAAAAACAACCCGTCCCCCCTCGGTGTCGTCCTGCTCCAGATCGATCTGGGAAAGCAGAAAAATGACCCTCTGACTGGATTCCAGAGCGTTTTGCAGAAGCTCCAGATCGGCGGCCTTGAAGCGATTGCGTATGGACGTGACGTAAAGAACGATGTCCAGAGAGGGGAGGAGGCGGCGCAGAACCAGTTCGGAATGTTCCGGAAAATCGCAGGCGTCAAGCCCCGGAGTGTCGATGAGAACGAGCCCATCGGGAAGCGCGGCTCCCGGACTGGTCCATTCGAGTCTTTCGATGTTTTTTTCGTTGGCCGGGTTCAGTCGTTCGGTGGTCAGTTCTTCCATCCAGGCCGGATTGAGAGCTGCGCCGGAAACGCGGTTTTCCCTTCCGTCCCGGGTGATGACCGTGACGGCCCGTTCGGAGCCTCTGCGGCAGCGGACCAGAAGGTTGGTGGTGGCCCGTGTTTCCTCGGGCAGGAGGCGTTCTCCCATCATGGCGTTGATGAAGGTGGACTTCCCGCTGCTGGTGATTCCGACGACACCGACCTCCAGCTCTGTTCTATCGGAAAAGTGCAACAACTCCTTGAACTGGGATATTCGGGCGGGGAGAAGCACGTCCTGCGCGGGACTCTCCAGGGCCGCCACAGGGGAAAGAAAGCGGAGGGCGTCGTTCAGACAGCTTTTTAAAATTTCAGCCGTGTCGAAGGAGTCCGCCTGTTCCACGGCCTCCGCCGGACTCCACTCAGCGGGCTCCGGCAGCAGTCCGTTCTGCAGGATGAAGCGTCCCATCAGACGGCGGAGGCGCAGGCTCTCTTCTTCCATCTCCCGGATTTCGGTGACGTCCGTGGCGGCTCCGATATGCCCCGCTGTGGGGATGGAGGGCCAGGATGCCGTTTTCAGGACGCGAACTCTGCCGTAACGGTCTTTGTATTGATACTCGCCCCGACCGGAGGCTCCTTCGCGAACCGCGCTCACCCAGAGGGCAAGGTCCGGACCCGCCGAGAACGCGGCCTCAAAGGCGTCGTTGAAGAAATCCGTCTGTCCCTCATCGTTGCAATGAAACAGGAGATCGGAGGTCGTATTGAGCATCTGCGCGGCCACGTGCAGCCGGCGCTCCAGCGCGGCGGATCGCGCTCTGGAGCGGGCGAGGCTGGAGAAAAGGTCGTTTTCCCGCTCCTGAGCGGAGGTCAGCGTCGCCTGAAGCTCCCGCAGAAGAGGTTTTTGAGTGGCGTCCTCCTGGATTTCCCGCTCCAAAGGACTCTCCAGGACGATCATTCGCCGGGGGCGCCCCTCCTCGTCCCGAAGGCAAAAGGCATCGAGGGCGAAACGGCGGTATTGCCCGTCTCCGCAGTAAAGCCTGTGCTCCAGTGCAAATTGCGTGTCTCCGGTCTCGAAAAGTCGTTTCTGAAGCTCTCTTCCGGAATCGTAGTCGTCGGGATGACAGAGCTCGAACCACTGCTCCAGAGAGTGAGGGAGAGTTTCCGGTGGCAAACGGAGGAGCCGGGCCAGCGACGCGGAACAGACGAACCGTCGGGTTTCAAAGTCGACGTCAAGGACGCCTTCGCGGGTAATATTCAGAAACTGCTGCCAGATGGTCCTGTCATCCATAATAGTCTCAACATAACAATCTCAACATAGACAATCTCAACGGTCGTTTCAGCGACGCTCGGAAAAATTTCCCATAATTGGAGCTGGTTGTGCAATATTGCGGGTTTGCCGGATTTTTATCCCTGTTTCCCGTCATCGTCATTCCGGGAGAGGAGCGCCCACGGTGAGCCGCACGAATCCGACCGGTACGGTGGGTTCGTCCTTCGCGCCGCCCGGCGTCAGACGTCCGGTTTCGACTCCCATCCGCGTCAGAATGTCGATGACCGCGGCCGTCCGCTGAGTGGCCTGAGTCCTCTGAACCACGGGAGCGACTCCGGGGTCCGTCCAGACCTCCACGCGAAAGTTCAGGTCGGGATCTTTTTTCGTCAGCGCTACGAATTTTCTGAAGTCTGATTCGTACCCCGTCAGGGGAACGGTTTGCCCGGCGGCAAATTTGACCGGAAGCTCCACGCGTCCGGTGCGGTCCACGATGTGCAGCAGGTCCAGAGCCTGAGCCTCCTCTTCCCAGCGAATATCGGGACTGACCTCCCTCGAAATCGGCAGGTTCCCGCCAGACGCGCTGTCCAGCAGGAGCAGCCGGAAAAGGCGCAGCGAGAGAGAATCCTGCATGACCCAGACGTTTCGACCGGCCCGGGGCAGTCTGCCGAGAACGCGGCGTCCCCCCAGAGACGGATTTTCCAGAAAGATGACCTCCCCTCCGGCTTTCTGGAGAGCCGAAAGGAAACGCTCGGTCAGAGCGGAAGGGGAAAGGGGACGTCCTTCCGTTTTATAAAGAATTTCAGTCTGTCTGCCGGAGAGAAGAAGAGTGTTTCCGGGGATGGGAATTTCCGACGAACCATTTCCGCTTTTGTACGAAATAATTTTATACCCGGCAGGTCGGGGAAACAGGACATGATCCCGTGAACCGCGAACGTCGGACAAAGCGAAGGCCGTTGCGCAAAAAATAAAACCTGCCGCCGCGGCCAGGGAAAAAATCACCGCCATCCTGCGAAGCATGAAGGTCTCCTCCCAAACAATTCTCACATAAAATTCAAGGCAAGGCAAAACGCGCTTCTGCATTATCATACCAGACAGACCCCTCCCGAAAGACCCGCAGGATGATTGGGATGAAGATACGGATAAAATCAAAGTCCGGAAATTTTATTTTCGCTGTCGTCCCGGGGCTTCTCCTTTTCGGGGGCGTGTTCTTCTTCATGAGCGCGCTCTTCTTCGATATAAAAGCAGGGCAGCCATTTCTTCCAGAACCACAGGGCGGCCCCGCCGCAAAGGGTTCCCAGCGTCAGCCCCCAGGCGATATAATCCGGACGTCCCGCCCCCAGCGAGTATCCGATATATCCCGCCAGCGCGTAACCGTAAGAAATGACGCATCCCATGGAGAGCAGCAGAATGAACAACCGCATCCTTCGCGTACCGTCCTTTCGTTCATTGAGCTCTGATGATAACATGGAATCGTGCCATGATGCGCCGGCCATGATTGATAATATTATTTGGATTGGGTTATTTGGGTTATTTGGTTGGTTTGAAAATATTGGTATGGAAAACATTGGATGGAAAACATTATTTGACGGGCCCGTGGAGCTGGGAACCAGCCGGAGGGCGAGAGTGCGAGGAGGAGATTGTGATGGCCGGCGGGTTGCCGATACTGGATTTGAAGCGACAGTACGCGAATATACGGGAAGAAGTTCAGGACGCCCTGAAGCGGGTGTTCGAGTCGCAGGCGTTCATTCTGGGCGCGGAGGTTTGCACCTTCGAGGAACACGTGGAACGCTATCTCGGAAGGGGAACGGCCGTGGGCTGCGCATCGGGGACGGACGCTCTCGTTCTGGCTCTGATGGCCCTCGACGTCGGTCCGGGGGACGAGGTCATCACGACGCCCTACAGTTTTTTCGCGACGGCGAGCTGTATCGTCCGGCTGGGGGCGAGGCCCGTCTTTGCGGACATCGATCCCCTGACGTACAACGTGAACCTGGACGACGCGGCCGCGAAAATCACCCCTAAAACGAAAGCGTTTCTGCCGGTTCACCTGTTTGGCCAGATGGTTCCCCTTGAGCGCATCGCGGACACATGCAGGAAGAAGGGCGTTGTGATCGTCGAGGATGCCGCGCAGGCTTTCGGCTCCTGGAGAAAGGCGGGCGACGCGATCGTCCGCGCCGGAGTCATGGGAGACCTGGGGTGTTACTCGTTCTTCCCCACGAAAAATCTGGGAGGCTGCGGAGACGGGGGCATGGTCATCTCTGTGGACCCGGCCCGGGGCGAGCGCCTGAAAAGACTCCGGGTTCATGGAGAGGGCTCGACCTACTTTCACGAGGAAGTCGGCCTGAACAGCCGTCTGGACGCCATACAGGCCGCGGTGCTGGACGTGAAGCTGAGTCATCTGGAGGAGTGGAACGCCGAGCGCCGGACCATTGCCGATCGTTATCGCATGTTCTTCGGCGTGAAAAATCTTTTGAGCATCGTGACCCTGCCCGTGGAGCTGGAGAACAATTTCCATATTTATCACCAGTACGTTATCCGGGCGCCCCGCCGCGATCAGCTGAAGGATTATCTCGAAAAACGGGGGCTGAGCACCCGGGTCTATTATCCGCTCCCGCTCCATCTGCAGCGGTGTTTCGCCGATTTGGGATACGGGCCGGGGGATTTTCCGGAGTCGGAGCGTCTGGCCGGGGAATCCCTGGCCCTGCCGATCTTTGGGGGCCTCCTGCCCGAAGAGCAGGAACGTCTTGTGGACGCGATAAAAGAATTTTACGGGACTCAGAGTTAAAATTAGGGTAAAATACTCTTTGATTTGATTTTTGATTTTGATTTGATCTTCGAGATTTGATCTTTGATGTGAAAGGAGGCTGATGTTTTTTTGATGTTTCCGTTTTTTGATCGAACGATGCTTTTGTTGATTCCCGCCCTGCTTTTTGCGGGATGGGCTCAGATGAAGGTGAAGTCGACCTTTGCGTATTACAGCGGGGTGAGGTCGCGCCGGGGGGTGACGGCGGACCAGGTTGCCCGAATGCTGCTGGACCGTTTCGGGATGAGCTCCGTGCCGGTCAACCGGGTGAGCGGGCAGCTCACGGACCACTACGACCCCCGGGACAGGACGCTCAGCCTGTCGGATTCGGTGTACGGCAGCTCCAGCATCGCGGCCATTGGCGTCGCCGCCCATGAGGTCGGGCACGCGATACAGCACAACGTGGGATATGCTCCCCTTGCGCTGCGCAACAATATCGTGCCGGTGGTGAATCTGGTGTCGGGAGGAGCTCTTCCCCTGTTTTTCATGGGATTTTTGTTTCAGAGCGGCTCCCTGATGAACCTGGGGATTCTGCTTTTCCTGGGAGTCGTCGTTTTTCATATCGTGACTTTGCCCGTGGAATACAACGCCAGTTCCCGCGCCATCGCCATTCTGGATCAGACAGGGGCCCTGGGTCCCGATGAACTTCAGGGGGCCCACAGGGTTTTGAACGCGGCGGCCTGGACCTATGTGGCCGCGACGCTGATGGCCGTTATGCAGGTGGTTCGTCTGCTGGCTCTCAGAAATTCCCGGGAAAACTAGCCGGAGGAATTCTGAGCGTTCGGGCTGCGTCCGGACGCGAGAATGACGGAGTGCCTGTGGGAGCGGGTACTCCATTTTTTGTATTTATCAGGAGGAGCAGGTTGCGTGGAATTGAAGGGGCGTATGTCGTCCTCAGAGCCGTAAGAGGCGGAGGGATTGCCTCCGAGGAACTGCGATCGCTGGGAGCAAAAATTTCCCCGAAGGAGCTCACCCTGGCTTCTTCTCTCGTTTATCTCGCTCTGCGGCGGGAGGCTCTCTGGACGGCGATATTCACCTCCCGCCTGAAAAAAGGGCGCGTCAAAACAGAAAAGCCGTCTCACCAGACAGCGGACTGTCTTCTGCTGGGGACGGCGGGACTGCTGGGGCTTCGCCGCTTTGCCGGAGGGGTTCTGGTCAACGCTCTTTTGGAGCTTTTGAAGGCCGGAGGGGAGTCGAAGGCCGTTCCTCTGGTGAACGCGGTTCTGCACAGCGTGGGAGAAACGGGCGCGGAGGAGATGGAAAAACTGCGGCGCAGCCCGATTCTGGAGGATCGCGCGCTCTGGGCCGGCATCCCCGTGTGGTCGCTTCCGGCCTGGAAAAAAACCTGGAACACCGGAGAACTGAATGAACTTTTCGATTTGATGCAGCTTTCTCCCCGGGCCGCCCTGCGGACAATGCCGGAAGAACGGGAGGAGGTACGGGAGATGCTGGAGAAAAAAGGAGTGACGACAGAGCTTTCCGACCTTTTTGCGGGCTCTCTGCGTCTTCCTTCAACGGCGCTGCCTTCGCTGGTTCCCGGCTTCAAAGAGGGACGGGTGACGATGCAGACGGAGGGCTCCATGCTGGCGGCGTCTCTGGCGAGGGATTTCTGGAGAAACGGCCTCATTCTCGACATGTGTTCGGGGCGCGGGGTCAAGGCCGCTCAGATCGCCCAATCTCTGCCGAAAGCCCGCCTCGAATGCTGGGAGTTGTCCGCGGGACGGCATCTGGCCGCGATGGGAGAAATGAAGCGCCTGAAGGTGGAATCCAGAGTGACGCTGCGGGCCGGGGATGCCCTGTCGCTTTCTCCGGGAGAACGTCCATCCCTGGTGTTTCTGGACGCGCCCTGCTCGGGGAGCGGAACCTGGAACCGCAAGCCGGAGTCCAAATGGAAGCTGAACTGGGCCAGGCTGGATAAAATCTGCGAATTGCAGGCGGCTTTGCTGGAGCGGGCGTTAACGCTGACGGCCGACGGTGGTATTATAATTTATGCGACCTGCAGTCTTCTTCGTCAGGAAAATGAAAACATCGTGGCAGGAGCTCTGCTGAAACATCCGGAATGTGTCGTCCTGGATGTTTCCTGGGAGGGGAGTCACGTGCGCCGCGGGCGTCCGTGGGGGACATATATCTGGCCGAAGGAACCCTGGCTGGATGGTTTTTATGTTTCTGTCGTCATGAAAAAGGCGGAGGCCTGATTGGTATGGATAAATTGTTTCGTTGGACACTTTTGCTGGTGGTGTTGGTGATTTTTGCGTCGGGAGCCGTTGCGGTCTACACCGTGTTTTTCAGCGGCGTCGACGACGTGACGGTGCCTCATCTGAGCGACATGCCGGCCGACGAGGCCGTTGCGGCGCTGGAACGTTTGGGGCTTGCGGCGAATGTGGTGCGGGTTCCCTCAAGTCTGCCCCAGGGGCGGGTGCTGACTCAATCCCCGGAGGCGGGCGTCCGGCTGCGCCGGGAGGGCGGGGTCGTTATTCTGCAGATCAGCCAGGGGGGACCCCGTCGGGGCGTTCCCGACGTTCGCAATCTGGACCTCGCGCGGGCGCAGGATGCCATTCGCAACCAGGGATTCCGGATCGGAGACATCGTTCGAATTCGGGACGATTCCCAGCCCGTGGGAACGGTTATTGCACAGAGCCCCGCGGCGCCGGCGAACATTCCCGCGGATTCCAGGATCGACCTTCTCGTCAACGCGGGGGGGGAGGGTCGGGTGGTCATTCCTGACGTGGCCCGGATGTCGGAGCGGCAGGCCCGGGAGATCCTCGCCGCCAATTCCCTGAAGGTCGCCAGGGTCGATCCGGTTTACAGTCCCAACGAACCGGAAGGATCCGTGGCGGGAACGCGTCCCGCGGCCGGCACGACGGTGCGGGCGGGAGAGAGCGTGCTGCTGAGGGTGGTGACGGCAAAGCGTCCGGAAACGCCCGGAACCCCGAAAAGCGTCGCCGGAAGCTCCGGAGACGCCCCTTCCTCCGCGCCTTCTTCCCAGGTGGTGGTGAAAATTCCCGGTTATGACGATGTGGTCGTGGCGGAGTCCAGGAGTCCTTCCACTTCGTCCAGGGCCTCGGGAAACGCGGATACGGGCAAACCGGTGGTGCAGGTGATTCAGAATCCCGCCCTTTCGGGAGAAAAAACGCTTCCTTCCGGCGGAGGTACGACGACTTCGGCTCCAGGAACGGGGACCGCTCCCGCAAAAGAGCCGGAAACGCCGCCGACTCCCCCCAAAGTCCCCGCGAATCTTCAGCCCGCGGGGGGGAAAATCGCGCGGATACGCTACCAGGTGCCGCCTCTGGCTCGCCCGTTGCAGCTTAAAATTGAGATGGTGGACCCCGCCGGAACCAAAGTGCTTCTGAATCGGGAGGCCAAAAGCGGAGAGTATGTATCGCTGGATGCCCCCTATTCGAAGGAATGTGCCGTGACCATTTACCTTGGCGGTGAATTTGTCTGGCAGGACCGGTATATGTAGATCGAACGGATTTTGGGATATGAACGATACGGGTATAATGAAAAAGGGTAAGACGTTGTTTGCGCCTTCTGTTCTGGGGGCGGATCCCTTGAATGTGGAGGCCGCGGTGGAGTCGCTTTCGGGGAATTACGACTGGTTGCATCTCGACGTCATGGACGGCCATTTCGTTCCGAACATTTCCTTCGGCCCCGGGATGGTGAAAGCTCTGCGCGGGAAATACAGGGAGGCGTTTCTGGACGTTCACCTGATGACGAATGCCCTGGACGTCGTCCTGCCCGCCTGCATAGAGGCCGGAGCTTCCCAGATCACGATTCACGCCGAGGTGGATCCTCAGCTGCTTTGCAGCCGTCTGGATCGCATTCGTCAGGCCGGGCTCAGGGCAGGAGTCGTACTCGCGCCGGCCACTCCCGTGGAACAGGCCTGCTTTGTGCTGGACCGGGTGGATGTGGTGCTGCTGATGTCGGTGACTCCGGGTTTCGGAGGGCAGAAGCTGATGGGGAGCGTTCTGGAAAAAATGCGGGATCTCGTGCGTCTGCGAGCCGCAGAAGGTTATGGCTATCTCACGGAGCTGGACGGCGGCGTCAATCAGGACAATCTGGCGGAGGTTGTCGCCGCGGGGTGTGACGTTGTTGTCATGGGCAGCGCCGTTTTCGGCAGTTCAAATCCCGCCCGTTTTTTGGAGGAATCGAGAATTATAGCTAAGGAGGCTCTTGTCAATGCCCGCTTCGGACCGAGATGAAGCTCTGAGGGAGCTTGGGAGCATGGCCAGAGATCGGCGTGAAGGCGCCGGTTTTTCTCTGGAAGATATTTTTGAAAGAACGCGTGTGCGTATCGAGTTTCTTCGAGGAATAGAAGAGGGGAACTATCAGGGATTTCCGGATCTGGTCTACGTTCGCGGTTTTGTGCGTACATACCTGGGCGTCATTGGCGCCGAGGACCTGAAGGAAGAGTTCATCTCCTGGCTGAACAGAGAATCTCGAAAAGAGCAGTCCCTGACGCCCATAAACGTTCTGGGGGACAGCACCTACCCCACAAAAGGGTTCAGGCTGGCCTCCCGGTTCTGGCTGTTTACCCTTCTGATTCTGGTTCTGCTGGGAGCGGGGGGATATGTCTGGTACTCCTGGGAAAACAATCCGTTGAGCAGTCTCGTCATGAAGTATCAGGACATGAACGCCTCGACGCCGGAAAAACCGGGCGGAGGCGAAAACGCCGCCGTCTCCGGGGACGTGAGCTCCCGGGACGTTCTCTTTTCGGCGGATGCGTCTCTCTCGATTCTTCCCCCGGCGGTCAGCCTGGAGCCTGAACCCGAACCGGAACCGGCAAAACCCTTTATCGCCTTCAGGGCCAAAGGAGATGTCTGGATGAAAGTGACGATCGGGACTCAGGTTCTTTTCAGCAAAACTCTGAAATCCGGGACGGAGGTCTCCTGGGATCTGCCCTCTCCGGCGAAGGTGACCTATGGACGTCCGAACATGGTGGAAATCGTGCTGAATGGCAAAGATCTGGGAGTGGTCAATCCAAAGGGGTCTAAAAACTCGGAAACCTACCAATACAGTCCGGACGGGACATATAAGAAATTGCAGTGACCACGGGCGGCTGTCGATGAATATATTTTTTATGAGCATGGGCTGTGCCAAGAACAGTGTGGACAGCGAGCACCTGATCGGCCTGCTGGAGGCCGGCGGGCACAAAATCGTGGGAAATTCCAACGACGCACAGGCGGGGTTGATCAATACCTGCGGGTTCATTCAGGATGCGGTCAAAGAAAATATCGATGCCATTCTGGACCTCGAAGCTTTGAAAGAGCGGGGGAAGCTCGAAAAAATAATCGTGACGGGCTGCCTGGTCAATCGTTACGAAGCGGACCTGCGCAGGGAACTGCCCTCGGTGGACCTTTGGGCCGGGGCTGAAGAGCGGGATAAAATTCTCGACTTTCTTTCCGAGGGGACATCACCGGTTCACCGGACAACAAATTGCCTTCCCCGGGGCCTCCTTCCGGACGGCAGCCCCTGGACCCGCTGTCTGAAGGTGGGGGAGGGCTGCGACACCTTCTGCTCCTACTGCACGATTCCCCTCATCCGCGGACGTTTACGCAGCGTCCCCGTTCCGGAACTGGTGGAGGAGGCCCGTTCTCTCTGCGCTTCCGGGGCGAAGGAGCTTTGTCTCGTGGGGCAGGACCTGACGGCGTACGGCAGAGACATCGACGGGACTCCCCACATCAGGGACCTTCTCAGCGCTCTGGATGACGCCCTGCCGGAAGGGACCTGGCTGCGTCTGCTCTATCTCCATCCCGACCGCGTTACGCCCGAATTTCTGGATTTCCTTGCCGAAAAGGAAAAGGTGCTTCCCTATCTGGATATTCCCATACAGCATATTGACGATGCCATCCTTGCCGCCATGAATCGCAGCCCCGCATCGGCTCATATCCGAAAAATATTTCGTTACCTTCGGGAAAAGAACCCTCTGTTTACCCTTCGGACCACGATCATGGTGGGATTTCCCGGTGAAACGGAAGAGCAGTTTTCTCGTGTTCTCGATTTTCTGGAGGAGATGGAACCGGACCGCGTCGGGGCGTTCCTCTATTCCCCGGAGGAGGGGACGAAAGCCGCGCTTCTGCCGGGGCAGATTCCCGATGAAATCAAAGAAGAGCGCTACGAGCGGCTGATGAGCCTTCAGGCGGAAATATCTCAGGAACGCAACGCCCTCTTTGTGGGAAAACGGCTGCAGGTTCTGGTGGAGGAAATCGAAGGCGCTGAAACTCCTGGGAGAAGTCCGATTCACGATTCAGACGCGGACGCGCTCGACTCCTGTTCGGCTTGGGGACGTTCCTGGAGGGACGCGCCGGAGGTGGACGGCATGGTCTGCATCGAAGACGGCGCCGGTCTCGAACCCGGCGACCTGGTCGAGGTCGAAATTACGGACGCCGCGGAGTACGACCTCTTTGGAAGGAGACTGCGCTCGTGAGGCGGTTCGATGCGGCGAAGGCGGCGGCCACTCTCTGCGGAGCGGGGTACCTGACAAAAATGCCGGGGACCGTAGGTTCCGCTGTAGCCTGTGTTTTGTATGTGCTTTTCCCCATAAACGAGTGGGTCATTTTTCTGACAGCGGCTTTTGGTGTGGGCGCCGCGAGCGTTTACGCGAAAGAGACGGGAAAAAGCGACCCTCCGGAAGTCGTTATCGACGAAGTGGTGGGAATGTGGCTGTCGCTGTGGGCTCTTCCTCCTTCGTTCCTCATTCCGGCGTTTTTTCTTTTTCGTATCGTCGATATTCTCAAGCCCGTTCCCGTGTGTACGGCCGAAAAACTGTCGTCGGGCTGGGGAATCATGGCGGACGACATTGTGGGGGGCATCCTGGTGAACCTGATTTTGCAGAGTATTGCATGGATTTTTCTGGATCAGGGCTGGCTGAGAACCTTATTTCTGTCATTTCTGTAGAAGACCGGACCCAGGAAACGGGGGTAAAACAAAAATTGAAAACAGCCGTGTTGATTGCCGTTGGAGATGAACTTTTGAGCGGTATCCGGCGCGAGGGCAACTGCGCTTCTCTGGCCTGGCGTCTGCACGATGCCGGATGGAAGGTGCGGCGCGCGGAGGTGATCCCCGATGACCGGTCCGATATTGTCGAGGCGCTGAAACGCTGGGTGGGGCAGGTCGATATGCTGGTTCTGTCGGGGGGGCTTGGCCCTACTCACGACGACAGGACCCGGGGGGCCCTGGCGGAATATCTGGGCTGCCCTCTCCCCGTGAGTGAAGAAAGGAATCAGCAGGCAGTTCCAGCGGCCGCGGAGGGTGTTTTGAACCCCGCGGGGTCGGCGCTGGGCATTCGATTTGAGAGGGCGGGGACGAAGGTCTGGAGTTTTCCGGGAGTCCCCGGCGAGTTCGAGGCGATGGTGCGACAGGAGATTGTGCCGTTGCTGCAAAGTGACCGTGGATGGGAATCTGTCGGAATCATCGGCGTTCGGGAAAGCCTGGTGGCTGAGCGACTGGCGGATATTACGGCGGATCCGGACTTTCACGTTTCGATTCTTCCTTCGTTTGGACTGGTGGAGTTCGTGATTCGGGGAGAACCCCGACGGGTGAAAGAAGCCGCATGCGCGGTGCGTGAGCGTTTTGGCCCCGATGCGCTTCCCGAAGGCTGCGTCACACTGCCTCAGGCAATTCTGAAAACGGGGTTGGAAAAGAATCTGACGGTATCCTGTGCGGAGTCCTGCACCGGAGGGCTTGTGGGCGCATCTCTGACCGGTCTTCCTGGAATTTCGGCTGTTTTCACGGGCAGCGCCGTGGTTTACCATAACGAAGCCAAGAAAAAAGTTTTGAGCGTTCCCGAATTTCTTTTGGAGCGACATGGCGCGGTCAGCGGGGATTGCGCCGAATATATGGCGCGTGGCGCTCTCGAACTGTACGGAACTTCCGTCGCGGTGGCGATCACGGGAATAGCCGGGCCTGACGGAGGCAGCGCGGAAAAACCCGTGGGCACGGTGTGGTTCGCTCTGGCCTCGCGACAGAACGGCGTAAAGCAATGCCGCTCTTTCCTCAAACAATTATCCGGCGGCCGGGAAGCTGTTCGGGAGAGGGCCGTTGGCGTCGCCCTTTCCGAGGTATGGCGGCGTATGTGTGAACTGTAGCTTTGGGAATCGAATTTTGAGGATTAAATTTTGAGGATTAAATGTCGGGATTCATAAGAAATCGAAGGAATCGAAAAGGGGTGTTTTCCGTTGGCCGTTAAAAAAAAGGGGCCGCAAACTAAGGAAGATATGCTGGAGCAGACGCTCGAAGACATTCGAAGTAAATTTGGCGATGGCTCTATCATGCGTCTGGGAGAAACCGTCAAAAAGAATGTGGAGGTTATCCCGTCCGGTATTCTGCCGCTGGACGTGGCTCTGGGGATTGGCGGTTTTCCGAAGGGGCGCATCATTGAGATATTCGGGCCCGAGGGATCGGGTAAAACCACTGTTGCCCTGTACGCCATAGCAGAGGCGCAGAAAGCGGGAGGCACCGCCGCCTTCATCGACGCCGAACATGCGCTGGATCCCCGCCTTGCCGCCACCCTCGGGGTGAATATCGAGTCGCTTTATCTGGCTCAGCCCGACAGCGGCGAACAGGCCCTTTACGTACTGGATGCCCTGGTGCGCAGCGGAGCGGTGGAGGTCGTGGTCGTGGACTCCGTGGCGGCCCTGACGCCTCAGGCGGAGATCGACGGCAGAATCGGCGAAAGTCAGATGGGCCTTCACGCCCGCCTCATGTCCTATGCGCTGCGCCGTTTGACCTCTATCGTTTCGAAGACCAACTGCTGCGTCATTTTCATCAACCAGCTTCGGGCGGTGATTTCCACGGGGTACGGGGCGGGGCCCACCGAAACGACGACGGGAGGCAGGGCTTTGAAGTTCTATTCCTCCGTACGCCTGGAGGTGCGCCGAGGCAAAAAAATCGACAAGGGCGACGAAACCATCGGCCACGAGCTGTACATAAAAGTCGTCAAAAACAAGCAGGCTCCTCCCTTCAGACTGGCTCATACCAGCCTGATTTACGGAAAGGGAATTCCGAGGGGCGTGTCCGTGGTGGATATGGCGGTGGACTATGAGATCATCAAACGCAGAGGCTCCTGGCTGGCTTACAAGGGAGAGACTCTGGGACAGGGCAAAGAGTCGGTGGCTCAGATGCTGGATAAAAATCCGGAACTGCAGCAGGAAATCGTGACGGAAATCATGGCTGCCGTGAGCCAGGGGATTGGCTTCACCCAGCCCATTCCCGACGCCGACGAGGATAAAACCGCGGTGGAGGCGGGCGAGCCGCTGGACGTGGAAGAAGGTATTTTGGACCTTTCGGACGACGACAGTCAGCCCTGAGTTCCTGCGGATTTTACTTAAAATTGAACTTTGGACCTTTACAAAATGGTTTTGAGGATGTAATATACCACACGCTCTCTTCTGAGGGGCAGATAAAAAAGCTCCCCGGACAGGAGAAAAGCCTTGGAAAAGAATAGTGGATTTAATCCAGGGTGAGCCTATATAGGCGTAAGCAACTTGACAAAATTACAGGCGAGCCAAAAGAGGTAAAAGAGCAGTGAGGCGGAAGTCCGTTCGGAGGTCGAAAGGCTGAAGAGCCGCGGAAAGAAGCCGAAGGTCG
>JAISUO010000087.1 GCA_031272035.1 Synergistaceae bacterium | reverse complement strand
AGGCGCTGATTTATGCGGATGTGGACCTTGCAGAAAGCCGTAAAGCTCGCGAGGCGAGCCCATATTTCAGGCTGCGGCGTCCTCAGTTTTACAGATAGATATCACTTTTCTGACGATACTTTCCCTCTTGACTTTCAATAAAATTATTATATATTAATCCAATAAGAAATACTAAACATATAAGTTTTTAAGGAAGTGATCAACGTGAGCAGAATCCATTTCGATCCTGACGTCTCAAGAATATGCATGTGTAAAACGCGATTTCGTGGGTCTGCGTACGATGTCCTCTGTAGAGCGGCGGATTGCATGTTGTGAACCTGATCGCCGATGAAACAGCGTGAGAATGATTGTATGACGACCAATGGGGAAGTTTAAATAACTTCCTCTTTTTTTTTAAGTTTTTTAAGAATCCACTTTGGACAAAGAAGGAGAAATTACAATGAAATTTATCAAAACAGCGAAAGTTTTTTTGAACGTATTTTCCATTTTATTGCTTGCAGGTTTGTTGTTTGCAGGAACCGCTTTCGGCGCGCAGGCCGCTTCACTGAACCAGGCGAAGGTCATCCATGTGGGGTGGCAGGGCTCCAGCCAGATCAGACATCTCGCGGTCGCCGAAGGGTTCTTTGAAAAGGAATTCGGGGCCGACGGCATCAAGGTTGAGTTCGAGCAATTCGCCTACGGGCCTCCCATTATCGAGGGTTTGGCGGCGGGCAGCCTCGACTTCGGCGAAGTTGGCGACATGCCCATCGTCACGGCGGTGGCGAACGGTCTTCCGATTCAGTCGATTTACAAAACGGGCGTCAACCCCGACAGCAACACCCTGCTGATTCCGGTGAATTCCACAATCACCAGCGTGGCGGAGCTCAAAGGCAAAAAAGTCGCCGCGTCCATAGGCTCTTCAGGGCATCATTACCTGGTGCTGGTGCTGGCCACAGTGGGGCTGACCGTCGAGGATGTGGAGCTCGTCAATCTGGGGGCCACGGATTTGGGAGCGGCTTTGGCCTCCGGTCAGATCGACGCGGGGACCACCTGGGAGCCCTACGGCACGATTTTCACCGGCAACGGGTCCGCGAAGTACCTCGCAAAATCCGCCGGAGTGAAACAAAACACCAGCACGATCATTGTGCGTAAGGAATTCGCGGAGAAAAATCCGGACATCACCGTCAGGTACCTGAAAGTGGCTCTGCAAATTGACGACTTTCTCCAGCAGGACCGCGAAAGGGCCATCAGGCTGATCGCGCAGGAAAGCGGGTTTAAAGAATCGGACCTGTCTGGATTTTTGATCAATCAGTACAATCCGTATTTCACCGATTTCGACTGGGACCAGATAACCAAAACGAAGGACTTCCTGCTGAAGAGCGGCCTTATCGATCAGGATTTTGACGTTCGAACTCTGTACACCGATAAGTATCTCATCGAAGCGGAAAAACTTTATAAAGCTTCGAAAAAGTAGAGAGCGGACGGGAAAGAAACGCGATCATGTGCACCCTGGGAAGCGTCAACAGAAAATATCTTTTTAAAAACCGCGACATCGGGACGGAAAACTCCTTTGAGGAGGAGATCGTGCGCAACAAACGCCGATATTCTTACGTTGGCGTCGCCGGCAGAACCAACCGGCAGGAGCGCGGCCTGAACAGCGGGATCAACGAGTGGGGCGTTTCCGCCGCCATCACCTGGGTGGGAGGACCTGAAGGCCTTTCTGAGGACATCCTGCGAAAAACTCCGCGAGGCGTGATCGTCGAAGACGTCGTCGGCAACGCCAAAAACCTGCTGGAGGCGGCGGAGATAGCTCAGTGGCACCTTGTGAGGGGCGCACACGTTGGAGGAAACATCGTCATCGCCAACGAAGAGGGCATCGTCTCCATTGAGGAGATCGACCGTCGTTTTGCCGTGGAATTTGTGGAGGAAGATTTCTTTTTCAGGACGAATCATTTTTTGAACCTGACCCGTCCTGTTGAGAACGACGACTCCCCGCATCGTTTCGAGGCCATCCGCCGTCTTTTCTCGGAGAAAAGCGCGGAAGATGTCGATGTGCCGTTTATCAGGGAACAACTTGCCTGGCGGGGGGAAGACGCGTTCATTTACAAAAAAACGGAGGACGGCCTCGGCTCCGCAACGGTCTCTGCCGTTATTTACGATATTCCGTCCTGCGTCGCCCACTACCGGTACGTTTGTGACCCGGGGGCGTCCTGGCAGATCCTGGAACCGCCGCAATGAAACTTCAGAATTTCTTTGCGCCGGAAAAAGTTTCAAAAATTCCCGACTGCTGCGTCATCGGGCTCGATATCGGTTCGCGGCAGTCAAAGGCCGTGCTTCTGACGGAAGGGGAAATATACACGTCCCTGACGCCCACGGGATTTTCCATGAAGAACACGGCGAAAGAGCTGTTGAAGGACCTTTCCCTTCAAAGCGGCGTGGAGGCCGAAACTGTCGATTACATCGTCGCGACCGGCTACGGACGCGTCTCCATCGATTTTGATTTCGCTCCATGCCGCACCGTGACGGAGATTTCCTGTCATGGACTGGGAGGCAGCTTCCTGGGCGAAAATATTCATACCATCATCGATATCGGAGGTCAGGATTCCAAGGTCATCCGCATCGATCCAAACGACGGGCGCGTGCTGGATTTCGTCATGAACGACAAGTGCGCCGCCGGAACCGGACGTTTTCTGGAAAAGACGGCCAACATCCTGGGCCGTGAGGTCGCCGAGCTTGGGGAGCTTTCACTGAGCGCGGTCAAAGCCGCCGACATCAGCAGTCAATGCGTGGTTTTCGCCGAGTCCGAAATCATCTCCGGCCGGGCCATGGGGGAAAACGTGAACAACCTTGCGGCGGGCATTCACGCCTCCGTGGTCAAACGCCTGAGCAATCTGTTGAGCCGCACCGGCGTCGAATCCGGCGTTTTGTTCTCCGGCGGGGTTTCCAAAAACGTCGGAATGAGAAAAGCTCTGGAGGAACTGTTAGGGTTCCCTGTCGTGACTTCACCCCTGGACGCCGTTTACACCGGAGCTCTGGGGGCCGTGCTCTTCGCCGGACTGTACGCCCTGCAGCGATCTGAACGCCGGCAGGCGGCCGCTTCCAGGTTCTCTCTGGACCTGACGGATTTGGACAACGCCGTCTCGAACCGGCAGGAACGCTACATCCAGAAAACGACGGGCAAAAAACAGAACGTGGCTTATCTCTGCACCTACACGCCCGTCGAAATTCTGAACGCGGCCAATGTCGCTCATATGCGCCTGCTGCACGCCGGCAATCAAAAAGAATTGAGCGCGGGGGAGACGATTACGCAAAGTATTTTTTGTGACTTCACCAAGAGCTGCCTGGGGGGATTTTCTGAAAATTATCCGCTCTATGCCAGCGTCGATAAAGTTTATACATTTTACACCTGCGACTGTATGCGAAAAACAGCGGAAGCCATTGGCGGACAGTTCGTCCCGACCAGCATTTTCAATCTGCCGCGTCTGATCGGAAATCAAAGTTCTCTGGATTATTACGTGACGGAACTGCGGGGCTTTACGGCAGACCTGGAAAAAATCACCAGGGAAAAAATTTCTCCGGAGAAAATCCGCGAAAACGTCGTTTTGTACAACAGAGTCAGGGCGCTGATGCGTCAAATTTCGGGCTTCCGTAAAATGACGCCGCCGCCGCTGAAAAGCATGGACTTTCAGAAGATTGCCCTGGCCTGCTATTATCTGCCTCCGCAGGAGTTGCTTCCGCATCTTGAGGGGATCGCGGCCCGGCTGAAAGAATATGAGCCGCCTGCGGACGGGCGCGGAACCATCCGATTGATGCTGGCAGGGGGAATCGTCGCCGACGGAGACGGCAAATTGACCGCCCTTATCGAGCGGGATCTGGGGGCTTCGATTGTGGTGGAGGACAACTGCACGGGGTACAGCCCCTTCGCCAAAGACGTGCCCGAAACCGGAGGAGACGTCTTCGAGGACATCGCGGCGGGCTATTTGGGGCAGGCCCCCTGCGCGAGGATGAAACCCCTTTCTGAGAGAGTGGAGTTCTCCGCCCGCCTTGCCCTCGAATACGACGTGGACGGAGTGGTGTTTTATTACATGAAATTTTGTCCTTGCTACGGCATGGCGAAAAACGAGTTTATCCGGCGCTTTCAGGAAATCGGCATCCCCCTGCTGGAATTGCCCGGTGACTATTCGGCGGGAGACGAGGGCCAGATCAAGACGAGGCTGGAGGCCTTTGTGGAAGTTCTGGAAAAGAGGGAAATCAATTTTGTCTGACATTCATAACGACATGGAAGCTCAAATGGAGCATATTCGCCACAGCAGGGACGTGGTGCACCGACATTCCCCCGGCGTGGGCAAAATTCTCGACCTGGCGGTCAATTACGTCTATGACGCGGAAAAAGCCAACAGAGAGGGCAGGGAGGTCGTCTGGACCGTGGGGCTGTCGGAGTGTCCCCTGTTTTACGCCTGCGGCGCGGTCCCGCTGGCCTTTACGGAACTCGGTCGTCTGGGAAGTGCTCAGGCCATGTCCGTGGCCGAGGGGCTGTTTCAGATTCCCCGTGAAACCTGTTCCATGGTCAAAATCATTATCGGGGAGTATTTTCTGCGCAGGGACGCCACGGTCAAACGCCTCTATTATCGCAGCGGGTCCTGCGAACCGTTCAATATCGCCTTCGAACTGATTAAGAAATACGGTTTCGACACGCGCGTGACGGATACGGGGTTCAAACCGGACGACATCAGTCAGGAGCGCTACGACAATTTAACAGAATATTATAAACGTCAGGTCAGGGACACGGCCCTTTGGATCTCCGGCCGGCCTTTGGACGAGGAGAGGCTGAGCGTGGAGATGAAGCGCTATAATCGCGCGATTCGCAAGGCGAGAACCATCATGAACCTCCGCAGACGGCACGCGACCTACATCAAAAGCCTGCCGGCCATGTTCGTTCTGCTGGGCTCCAGCCACTTCTACGGCAAACCTGAGGAGTACGAGGACGCGCTGGATCTCATTATTGAGGAAATGAGCGCTCTCAGGGAAGGCGAGTACGACGACGAGGTGGTGCGCCTGGTGTGGACGGGCGCCCGGGGGCAGGAGTTCGGCGTGTACGAGGCCATAGACGATGCCGGCGGAGGCGTGCTGGGCTGGTGCATTCCCAATACCTTCGAGGCGGGCTTCGACGAGTCCAAACCCCCTCTGGACGCCTTCGTGGAGTTTCAAATCGGAGGCAAGAACAGCGGCACCACGAGCCAGGCCTGCCTGGTGGTGGAAAACCAGATCAAAAAAAGCGACGCCGTGGGGATTATCATGTACGGGTATGTCGGCTGCTCCTTTGGAAGCATCGACGTCGAACTCAAGCGGGAATATTTTCGTAAGCGGAATATTCCTTCCATTTCCATAGATGGAACTTTTCAGGTCGGGCCGCCCACGGGACAGCTGGTCACGAGGGTCAGGGCTTTTGTGGAAATGCTTTCCTGAGCGGCAGAGCAGGGGTTGGAGGGAGCGATCGTCATGTCAGTTTCCAAACACGTTCTGGAAAACATCCGCGAAGATCTGTTCGAAGATATGTTCGATCATGGCCCGACGGTGGGGCTGGACATAGGGTCTCGGGCCACGAAGGGGGTTCTCCTCGCCGACGGCGCCGCCACCGCCGCTCTTGAGGCGAGCGGCGTCTCGAACAGGGAAACTGCCGACAGCGTGCTGCAACGGCTTCTGGATGCCGCGAACCTGAAAAGGACGGACCTGGCCTGTCTGGTGAGCACGGGTTACGGACGGATCACGCTGCGGTTCGACGACATTCCGTCCCGGATACTCACCGAGATCTCCTGCCACGCCATGGGAGCACACATTTTGAACCCGGCGACGAGGACGGTCATCGACATCGGCGGACAGGACTCCAAAGCCATCAGGGTTGAGCCGGACAGCGGCAAAGTGGTGGAGTTTATCATGAATGACAAATGCGCCGCCGGCACGGGCCGTTTCCTCGAAAAAGTGGCTCAGCTTCTGGAAATCGAGCTGGACGAGCTGGGAAACTGCGCGCTGCGGTCGAGTCATCCCGCCGAAATCAGCAGTCAGTGCGTCGTGTTCGCCGAGTCGGAGGTCATTTCGCTGAAAGCGGGAGGGGTGAGCCGGGAGGACATCGCCGCCGGCATTCACCTGGCCACGGCGCGCAGAATCAGGAGCCTGATGCGCAAAATCGGTCTGGAGCCCACCGTTCTTTTTACCGGCGGGACGGCGAACAATCCGGGTATGCGAGAGGCGCTGGAGGAAGTTCTGGAGGTGAAGATGGGAGACTCCTCCCTGGACGCCACGTACGCGGGAGCGCTGGGAGCGGCTTTTTACGCCGGGCGTTTCGCCCGGGAGCGGCAGTTGAGCTATGGAAATTACATATAACCTTTTAATTTTTTCGTTGTGGTGGGATTTATTATGAAGAAGAAAAATTTTTCCGATTTATTTTTTTTCAGCCTGATCCTTCCGGTGATTTTGATCGTCATCTGGGAGCTGGCCTGCAGGCAGGGCATGGTCAACACGACGATCCTGCCGTCTCCCGGGAGGATTTTAGGTTCGCTGGTCAGGCAGATAACTGGAGGCGGCCTGCAAAAAAACATCGCGGCGAGCCTGCGGAGAGTCCTGTTTGGTTACTCGGCGGGGGCCGTGCTGGGAATTGTGCTGGGGACTTTGATGGGTTTGTTCCCGCCCTTCGAAAAATCGATGCGGTTTCTGATTGAAATCCTGCGGCCGGTCCCCATCATCGCCTGGGTTCCGGTGTTGATTCTGTGGTCGGGCATTGGGGAGCGTTCCAAAATCATCGTCATCGCGATCGGCACCTTTTGGTCCGTGCTCATTAACGTCATGGACGGCATTCGCCATGTGGATAAAAAGTATATTGAAGTTTCCACTCTCTTCATGAAATCCCGAATGAACGTCATCATGAAGGTGGTGCTCCCGGCCGCGTCCCCTGGCATCTTCACGGGACTGCGCATCGGAGTGGGAACGGCGTGGATAAGCGTCATCGGCGCGGAAATGATCGCGGCCTCCTCCGGTTTGGGGTTTTTCATTTCCTACTCCCGGGAACTCGCTCAACCTGCGAATATGCTGGTGGGCGTTTTCACAATAGGGGTGATCGGCTGGGCAATCAACCGCTTTTTGCGCTTCGCGGAGAGCCGATTGCTGCGGTGGAACGTGAACGCATGACGACGCAGCCGGCGCATCCAAAAGAAGGCGGCCTGGTCATTTCGCGGCTGGGCAAGACGTTCTCCATCGAGTTCGGAGAGGTGAGGGCTCTCAGCGGCATCGATCTCACGGTGCAGCCGCGGGAATTTTTGAGCATCGTGGGCGCCAGCGGCTGCGGTAAGAGTACTTTGCTCCGCATGATCGCCGGGCTCGAAAGCTGCGAAGAGGGAACCATCGTCAGCAACGGCGAGGAAATTCACTCTCCCGGTTACGACCGCGGAATGGTTTTTCAGGAATCCAGACTGTTTCCCTGGCTCAACGTCACGGAGAACGTGACGTTCGGCATCAGCGAGTCGAACCGGAAAAAACTTTCCAAAAAAGAAAAACGCGATCTGGTTATGCAATACCTGAAACTCGTGGGGCTGGAAGGTTTCGCCGACGCGTATCCGCACCAGCTTTCGGGAGGCATGCAGCAGCGCGTCAGCATCGTGCGCGCCCTGATCGAAGAACCGAAGATCCTTTTGCTGGACGAGCCCTTCGGGGCGCTGGACGCTTTGACGAGAATCCACATGCAGAGGGAAATACTTCGCATTCGAGAGTTCAGGCGAATGACCATGATTCTTGTCACCCACGACATCGACGAGGCGATTTACCTGGGCGATCGGGTTATCGTGATGTCGAGCCGCCCGGGAACCATCAAACGGGAGATCAGGGTGGACCTGCCGCGTCCCCGCAACCGCAGCAGTTACGAATTTGTGAACATTCGTAAATCCATTCTTCAGGAATTTTTCGACGACCAGGACGTGGAGGAGGATTTTTCAATATGAATTTTAATATGAATTTTGATATGAAAATAAAAAATCTTGGCGAATTGGTCGAGCTGCGGGCAAAAGAAGATGGAAACCGGACGTTTTTGAGCGAGCCGGAGGGCAAAACCCTTTCTTTCGGAGAACTCGGCCGCGCCGTCGGGGACGTGAGCCAAAATCTCAAACGCCTGGGACTTCGGAAAAAAGATCGTGTCGCTCTGGCGTTTCACAATGGCATAGGAGCCTCGGTCGCCTTTTTGTCCGCAGTCGCCGGCGGAGGCGTGGCGGTTCCCCTCAACCCCGAAAGCGCGTCCAGGGAAATGGAATTTCTTCTGAAAAACTCCGGCGCGCGTTTTCTGCTGGCCGCCGATTCTCTGGGAGAGGCGCTCGAAAAGAAACTGCCTGAAGGCGTCAAAGAAGGCGTTAAAGTGGAAACTATCGCATCCGGACCGGTGCGTATGCTGCTTTTCGCTCTCTCCTCCGGAGGCCGCGACGGCGAAAAGGAGGACGACCTGCCGGAGGACACGGCTTTACTTCTTTACACGTCCGGCACCACAGGCGCGCCGAAGGGCGTCGTCCTCACCCACGGAAACCTGATTGCGGAGTGCGTCAACATTCAGGAGGCGCACCAACTCACCGGAGAGGACAAAGTTTTATGCCTGCTGCCGCTCCACCATGTCAACGGTCTGGTGGTCACTCTCCTGACTCCGCTTTTTGTCGGACACGAAGTCGTCATGCCGCCCAGGTTCAGCGCGCATTCTTTCTGGCGTTGGGCGGCATCGCACAGGGTCACGTGGTTCAGCGCGGTTCCCACCATCTACTCGATTCTTTTGAGCCGGGGCGAAGAAGCAGCGGAGACCTGCCGCCTGCGTTTCGCGCGGTCCGCGTCTTCGGCCCTGCCGGAGGCGGTGCTGAGGGAATTCGAAGAGCGTTACGGCGTTCCGGTGATTGAATCCTACGGAATATCCGAAGGGGGAAGCCAGATCACGAGCAACCCTCTGCCTCCGGCGCCTCACAAAGCGGGATCGGTGGGAATTCCCTTCGGCAGCGAGATCAAAATCGTTCTGGAGGATGGAAGTGAAGCGCCGCCGGGAATTGTGGGGGAGGTGGCGGTTCGGGGCGCAAACATCGCCGGCGGGTACTTCAAAAATCCGGAGGCCACGGCGGCGCAGTTCCGGGATTCCTGGTTTTTCACCGGCGACCTTGGCCGTTTCGACGAGGACGGTTATTTATTTTTGCAGGGCAGAAAGAAAGAGCTGATCAATCGGGCCGGAGAGATGATTTCTCCCCGTGAAATAGACGAAGTGCTGTACCTGTGCCCCGGGGTGGAATTGGCGGCCGCGGTGGGCGTGCCTCACTCGCTCTACGGAGAGGAGGTCGTCGCCTTTGTGCGCTTCCGTGAGGGCGCGGCGTTCAGCGAAGAGGACGTCAAAGCCTTTTGCCGGAATAGGTTGAGCGCGTTTAAAATACCCCGGCGTATTTACCCCGCTGAGGAATTTCCCAGGGGGCCCAGTGGAAAAATTCAGAGGCTCAGGCTCGTCGAGCGCTATCTGAACCTTCCGGAGGCCGAAAGATTATGAAGACGTCGTACATTGTGGACCTGGATCCCGAAGGCTGCAAAGGCTGCGGATACTGCCGAATCGTCTGCCCCAGGGGAGTCTGCGAACCGAGTCCGGATTTGAACGCGAAAGGCTACAGAATTTACCGGGCGAACGCTCCGGAAAAATGCGTCGGCTGCATGAAATGCGTCTTTGTTTGTCCGGACTTCTGCCTTGACGTCCTGCCCGCCTTTGGGGCGGATGCGGATGCGAAGGGGGCCATCGCGTGAAAAGGCTTTTTGACACGGGCAACGCGGCCATCACCGAGGGCGCCGTCATGGCGGGCTGCCGGCTCTTTTCCGGGTATCCCATCACGCCCGCCACGGAAATTGCGGAAAATATGTCCCGCCGAATGCCTCAGGTCGGCGGTTATTACATTCAGGCCGAGGACGAAACGGCTTCCTTTCACATCTGCATCGGAGGGGCCCTGGGCGGGCTCAAAGCCATGACCGCGACCTCCGGCCCGGGGTACGTGCTCTTCTCCGACCCTTACGGCTGGGCCATCGGCAGCGAAGTTCCGGTGGTGGTCGTCAACTCCCAGCGAGTCGGCCCGGTGAGCGGCATAACAGGCGCGCCCGGTCAGGGGGAGTTTTACCTCAGCCGGTATCCCACTCATGGAGGCAACTTCGAGACGATCGTCCTTGCTCCCGCCGGAGTTCAGGAGGCCTTTTCGATGACCGTCGAGGCTTTTTACCTGGCGGAGCGCTTTCGTACGCCGGTCACGCTGTTGGCCGACCAGATCGTTACCGACGGTTTGGAGTCCTTCGACCTTCCTGAAAACGAAGAAGAGCTGCGGGCGATGGGACTTCGGGTCATTCCGGGAAAAGCTCACGCCGGCCCGTGCTTTTATCCCGCCACCAGCGAGATCGACATTCCTCCGGTGCGTCTGGGGCGCAATACGGGCGGAGCCTGCTCCGACTGGACTCCGACCGAGGAGGGATACGACACCGAGGAGGTCGAAGCGCAGGTCAAACACGCTTACAGGCTTACCCGCAAGGTTCTGGATCACCGCGACCTTATCGACCGTTACGAGGGCACGTGTCTGGAAGATGATCCGGACGTCGTTCTGGTCAGTTACGGCAGCCCCTCCCGTGTGATGGCCAGCGCCGTCAAAAAGGCAAGAAGCCTGGGCCTGAAAGTCGGGGGAATCCGGCTGAAGTCCCTCTGGCCTTTTCAGGATCGTTTGTTCGCGCGCAGGGCTGTTTACCTGACGGTGGAGCTCAACCTGGACGGACAGCTCGTCCGGGAGGTTCAGCGGGCCGCAGGGGGAAGCGCCGTTCACTTCATCGGCAGGTGCGGCGAACTGCCGACGGCGGCGGAGCTGGTGGAGGCGGTCATCGGCCTTTCGGAAGGTTGTTTTCCCGCGCCGAAACTGTGGGAAAGGTGGGCCTGGTAAATGGACCGTTGGGCACGGCGCTGGCTGCGTGAGCGCAAAATTCCGAGCACTGCCTGCGTCGGCTGCGGCCTGGGGCAGGTGCATAAAAAAGTGTTGATGGCCGTCGAACAACTGAAACTTGGCGTCGGGGACGTGGTATGGGGAACGGGCATCGGCTGCGCGGGCCGGCAGACTTTCAACACCTGGAAAGGGGACAACTTCGCCGGAACCCACGGAAGGGTTTACGCCATCGCGACGGGCCTTCGAACGGCGCTGCCGGACGACAAAAAAATCATCCTGACGGTGGGCGACGGAGACGCCTTCGGCATAGGGCTTTCGCACCTGCTGCACTGCGCGAGGCGCAATCTCGGCGTCGCGGTGATCGTCGCCGATAATTTCGGATATCAGTCCACGGGAGGACAATATGGCTTCACGACGCCTTTGGGATGCGTCACGGACAGCAGCCCTTATGGAACCAGAGAGCAGGGCTGGCTGCAAAACGACATCGACATTTTGACGCTGCTGAAAGACGCGGGCGCCACTTTTCTCGCCCGCCATTCCAGTTTTGAAGGGCAAAACGCTGTGGACAGCGTAGTAAAGGCCATCGACAACAGGGGTTTTTCCCTTGTCCATTTCATCTACCCCTGCGTCACCCATTTTGGAGCGATTTCTCTCGGAAGCAGGGATAAGGAAGCCGTTTATCGCTGGTTTGAACGCCTTTTTCAGGACGGAGGAGATCCCCGTTTTCGAAGCGGCGTCTATCATGACGCGAGGGGCTCAAGGCCGGAGTTCGCGGCGTCTTTGCGGGAATGGACCGAAAGGGTGAGCAAAGAAAACAGCACGACGACGGGAAAGAGGTTTGATTAAGCGATGTTCAGGCAGGAGATTCTGCTCAGCGGATTCGGCGGTCAGGGGGTCGTGGCGGCGGGGAAAATTCTGGGCTGCGCCGCGGCTTTGCATGGCCTGAGGGTTACGATGCTGGTCAGTCACGGAACCGAAACCCGCGGCGGTTACGTGCGCAGTCAGGTCGTCGTTTCCGACGAACCAATCGACAGTCCGGTCGTGGAAAGTCCGGATATTTTCTGCGCGATGTCTCAGGCGGCCTGGAATCGTTTTTCTTTTTTGATGAAACAGGGGACCGTCCTGTATGATCCTGAAACCGTCAGCTTTCCGCCGGAATCCATCGTCGAAAAACCTTCGCGATTCGTTCGGCTCGCAATTCCGGCCGGCGCGACGGCGGAGGCGATTGGAAGCCGGCAGTTCGCCAACGCCGTTTTTGTGGGCGCGATCATAAAAGAGTTGGATTCCGTTCCGTTGGAAAGAGCGAAGCGGGCCATTCAAAAAATCGTCCCCCGCCTCACGGAAGAAAATATCCAGGCGCTTGAAGCGGGGTACCGATATTCATTCAAATAAATAAAACGTCTGAGACGTTACAAATGCAGACAGAATTATTTATATTTAAATGTTACTTTATAAAAATTTATAAAAATATACGAAAAATATCAAAACATCAGGCAAGAAGTATGCCAATCAGAGCGGTTTCCGCTTCGACGAGTATCAAACATTTCATTAATACCAATTTGAAATAAAGGGCCTAAAGTTAGAATAGCTAAAAGCAGTGATATTCAAACATTAGCTTCTTCATTAACGCTCGGTTGAAAGCAAATTGGTATAAATCTCCACAGTCGTGCCGCAGATAAATATTTTAACAATGAGATAAGTATTTATACTTAAAAATTAATACATAAATCACGTAAATGTAGTGAAATGGAAATTTTCGCCTTCATTTTTTCTTTATCAATCTTTAGAGACTGTC
>JAISUO010000086.1 GCA_031272035.1 Synergistaceae bacterium | reverse complement strand
CTTACGCTTTATCGCGTACCCCAAAACTCCGTGACCTACATGGGGATCAACTGCCAAAAGAAACCCTTCGATGACCTCCGTGTCCGGAAGGCGCTTCTCGCCGCCCTTGATACCGTAAGCATTCAAAAAGTCGTCTGGCGCGGAGTGGGGATGGTTCCCAACTCTATTATCCCTCCAGGAGTGCGTTATTCCATCAATGGAGAAGTCGAGCCCCACAAACAGGATGTCGAACTTGCGAAAAAACTTTTAGACGAAGCCGGAGTGAAAGACCTGAAACTCGAAATTTGGGTGAATGAACGTAAGGAACGCATCGATATGGCGCAGATCATTCAGGCTCAGTTCGCCGACATCGGAATCAGCGCCGAAATCAGGGTTTTGGAATGGGGCGCATTCCTTAATGGCCTGAGAGCAGGAACTCATGACCTGTTTATTTTGGGGAAGGTTTCAGTCGTTCCAGACCCCGATTACTCCACTTCAAATATACTGGAGTCGGTGGGGAGCACTAACTATTCGCTTTTCCATGATTCGGAAATGGACGCGTTTCTCGTTAAAGGCCGAAGCCTTCCCGAGGGACCGGAGCGTGGAGAAAATTACAGGAAAATGCAGCTTTATGTAAATGAAAAGATTCCTTTGATTTATCTGCAAAACGATGAATCGATCGCCGGAGCGCAGAGTTACGTCAAAGGTTTCGTCCCGAGTCCGACGGAAGTGCATACTTTCCACACCATCTATTTCGAAGAATGACGCCGAAAAAGCGAAAAAGGTGCGGGAGCCGGATATAACGTCGGAGGCTGTCGCCATGCGCGGAAGGACGGGCAGCGCGTTCTGAATCACTCCCAATATCGGTACGGATGCATGTCGCATTCATGCCCCTCAGCAGGACCGGGGGGCAATTTTATAACTGCCATTATCTGGTATCATTTTCAAAAGAAGAGCTGTCGCCTTCGATGGCGTTGTTTGCGTTCATGAGTTGTTTATGTTCATGAAAGGAAAAATGAACTGTTAATGGAAAATTATCAGAAGGGAATTTCCCTGTTGTACAAGCCTGTGCGCTTCCTGCAGCCCTGTGGAGCAAAAATCAACCTTTCTCTGCGGGTGACGTCTCTGCGTCCCGATGGATATCACAATATTCTGTCGCTGTTTTTGCGGCTTCCTTCCGCGGAAATGCTTTCGATTTCTCCGGCTTCAGAGGGCGATTCGGACAAAATTTCCGTCCGGGGAATGGAGATTGAGGGAGAAAATATTGTGACACGGGCTCTGCGGCTCGCTCGCGAGGCCGGGGTTGACGTCCCGTTTCTGGAGGTGGAAATATCGAAAACCCTGCCTCCGGGGTCGGGACTGGGAGCAGGCAGCGGCAACGGCGCTGCGATGTTGCGCTGGCTGTGCGGAATTGTCGACGATGATCGCCTGTGGAGGGAAATCGCCCTGAAAACAGGGGCTGATGTCCCGTTTTTATTTTCCGGCGTCTCTCTGGCGCGGGTTTCGGGAGCGGGGGAGGAGCTGAAACCCCTCGACCCTGTCGCTTTACATGTATGGGTGGTATTCCCGGACTGGAGCGTGGGCACGGAAAACGCTTATGCCCGTCTGGACCACTGGTACAAAAACCGTTATCCCCTGGACGAGGCTGCGGCTCAGGAGGAATCCCGCATGCTGCTCCGGAGACTGAGACATCGCGAACCGATCGGTTTTTTGCCGAATGACTTCGCTCCAGAGCTCCTGGAAAAATTTCCGGAGTATAAAGAAATTTTTTCTGTACTTGAAAAATCCGGCAGTTGCGCCTGGGGGATTACCGGCAGCGGAGGAGCCGCCTTTGCGCTCTTCTACGATGCTCCATCTCCTTTGCGTTCCCCGTGGCCTCGCCGGGTACAGCGGGTATTCTCCGTCGAGATAAGGTAAAATGAAGTCTCTGTGCTCCAGTGTGCAGAATCATCATCGTTGCCGGGGAGAAGATTTACAATGAAAGAAAACAGGAAGAAAAGCGTGTTGCGTCGATATGCGCAGTTGATGGTCGAAGTCCTGTTCCTGCTGCTGGCGCTTTTGTACGGCGGTCCTGCCCGGGCCGGAGAAATTTCCCTGTCCGAACTTTTTCGGAAACGATCCTGGGCGGCGATGGACGAGGTGTATCGTTCCGGGAAAAAGCTTACGCCGAAAGATCATTCCCTTATGGCCAACGCTCTGCGGATACAAAATCGATGGAATGAAGCCGTAGAAATTCTGGAGCGTCAGGGGGCTTCGTTTCCTGCTGAAGTGAGTCCCTATGCCAATATGACGCTGCTTTTGGGATATGAAAACCAGAAAAGAATTCCGGAAGCTCTGAAGGTGGCCGACCGCCTGGAGAAAAACGCTCCGGCGGAACTGCGTTACTATGCGGCCTGGGCTCAGGTTCGTCTTTTGGGAAACGAACGGCCCGAAGACACGAAGAAGGCGCTGAACAGGATGTTGACGGCGGCGGACAGCAACGAACGCAAAATTTTCACCCTGACTCGAATGATCGAGCTTCCTGGCGATCAGAGAGCCAACGCGCTGAAACTTTTGGAGCTTCAGCCCACAAATAAAGCCGGCCGGGATTTGCTGGCGGCGCGCCCCAAACCCTGGTCCGCGGCGGAAAATCTGGCTCTGGGGCACTATGCGTACCTGAAAAATGATTATAAGACAGCTTTTAACCTTTTGAGCGAAGTTCCGCAAAAGTCGCCCGGCTGGAGAAAAGCCACCTATTATCGGGCCTTTGCCCTTTATCAGATGAAGCGGTACGCGGAGGCCCTGAACCTCTGGGGAAACCTGGCTCTGCGGGGCAACGGCTGGGCGGAATCCTCCGTTCGCCGCATCGCGACGCTTGCCGGCAGGGCCGAAAAGGCGAATGCCATCGCGACGCTTCGTAAAATTATCAAAGAACGAAAGGGCAAGGTTCAGGCACGGGCGATGTTCGCTCTCGCGGGCCTGGTCGAGGCGGAAGAGGCGAAAAAACTCGAAAACGATCTTGTGAGCGTCTGGCCGGACTCTCCGAACGCTCTGAAAATTCTCTGGAAAAGAGGCTGGGAGTCCTGGAGCGCGAAAAACCACAAAGAAGCCCTCTGGTACTGGAAACAGCTCGCGTCGCCCGGACTGAACGCTTCCTGGAGACCTCGCGTACTCTACTGGACGGCCGCGCTCCAAAAGGCCGCGGGACGGCATAATGAGGCGGAAAAAACGCTGAACACGCTGATTCAGGATCATCCGCTTTCTTCTTATGCCTTTTGGGCCCGTCCCGGCGCGATAACCCTGCTGCCGGGAGATCCTCCGGCTCTGGCTTCCAAACCCGGTATTCTGGAGGAATGGGGTTTTATCTACTACGCGAAGCTGAAAATGCAGCGCCCCGGCGCCAGCGCGAAAGAACTTTACCGCTCGATCGCGCTGTCCGAGTGGCTGGGAGAGACGGATGGCTCCTACACGCAGGCCCGTCTCCTGTCGCGCTGGTTTGGAACGGGGACGAAGCTGTATCGCAGAGGACTGGAGTGTCTCTATCCCCGTCCCTTTAAAAAGCAGGTGGATGAAGCCTGCGAAACGTACGGCGTCGAGGACAATTTTGTCTGGTCGATCATGCGCCAGGAAAGCGCCTTCCGCCCTGAAGCGGTGAGCTGGGCCGGAGCTTCGGGGCTGATGCAGCTGATGCCGGGAACGGCAAAGGACGAGGCGAAACATATCGGGCTCAAACAGTACAACATCACCGATGTGAAGGACAATATCACCATGGGAACGTCGCATCTTGCGCGCCTTCGCAGGTCTTTCGACCGGGAGGACTGGATCATGGCGGCCTATAACGCCGGCTCCGGCAACGCCAGGAAATGGCTGGCCGACGGAGGGCAGAATCTGAAGCCCGATCAATGGATCGAGCGGGTGCGTTTTGATGAGACCTGCGATTACGTTCAAAAAGTTTCCGGCAATCTTGCGGTTTACCGGATGCTTTATGGAGAGCGGAAAACCGGCGTCGCCAAAGTGAAAATATCCCCCGCGGAGGACGAAACGCTCCCTTCCGAAAACCTGGAGGGAGAAAGCTCCGACTGATGCCCGTTTGCAAGCAAATGACGCTGATTTCGCCGGTTCGTCGCTTATGAAGCTGAAACCGGCGATATTCAAATATCAGCTTCTTTTATCAGTTTTTTCAGTCAGAAGAAAGCTCCGTTTTTTTACCAACCGAACCCAGTGCGGCGGGGACGCTGTCGAAAAACGCGTCTCTGCCCACGATTTCCACGATGCCCGCCTGGTCCAGAAATTCTTTCACTCCTGGATGAAGCGACGCAAACAAAATGGTTTCTCCCCGGTCTTTGCGCGCTTTGCAGAAATTTCGCAACTGATGTGCACCGGAGGCATCGATATAGGGAACGCCTCCCATGGAGAAAACCAGTATATCGGCCTTTATCTGATGGACAGCGGTCTCGAAACGCTCCATGGCGGCGAAAAACATGGGGCCGGTCACGGAAACGATCCGGGCGTGTTCCTTATCTCCGCTCCCTGCCGGGAAAAGACGGGAATCCGCTTCGTGAACGGTGATTACAAGATTGGCGACGTTAAAAACAAAGACGGCGATGGCAAAGAAAACCCCCGCCGCGATGGCGACGGTCAGGTCAAAAAAGACGGTTGCGCTCAGTGTGATGAGAAATTTCAGTTCGGCCATGCGGAACTTTCGAGCAAAAATATATCGAATGGTATGCCATTCATTCATGCGCCACGCGGTGACCATCAGCACTCCGGCGAGGGCCGCCAGAGGTATCTTTGACATGAAAGGCGCCAGCAGGAACATCGAAAGCAGAAGAATGGCTCCCTGCACAGCTCCGGTCATTCGGGTTCTGCCGCCGGAGCGGATGGCGACGCTGGAGCGGGCGATGGCCGCCGTAGCGGGAACGCCGCCCAGAAAGGGGAGCAGCATATTGCCGATGCCCTGAGCGACCAGTTCTCTGTCCACGTCGAGTTTTTCTCCCTTCATCCTGCCTCCCGCCACGCCGCAGAGCAGGCTTTCGACCATCCCCAGAGCGGCGATGCTCGTTCCCGCCAGGAGCATGGGCTCGGAAAACGCCAGATGAAACGTCTCGAAGGAGAGATGCGCGTCATGAATGAGTTTTACCGGAATTTGCCCCACCGTGGCCAGAGGCAGATCCAGAGCGGAGGAAAGCTCTGCGGCAAGAACGATGCTCACCAGCGAGCCCGGAATCACTGAGGCCCATCTGGCGGGCCAGAGGAGAATGAGTCCGATGACCGCGAGTCCCGTTGCGACGGCGTAAGGATTGGGGTTGAATCCCCGGGCAAAGATGTTCCATACCCGAATGAGGGTCCCCGACCCCTGGGATGAAACCCCCAGGAAAGATTCGAGCTGTCCCAGGGCGATGATGATGGCGATTCCCGACGTAAAGCCGGTGATGACAGAGACCGGAATGAGATTCACCAGTCTGCCCGCCTTACAGAGGCCCGCCGCCGTCAGCAAAATTCCCGATATAAATCCCGCGGCCAGAACACCGGAAATTCCGAATTTTATGGACAGGGGAATGAGGATTGCAGTCATAGCTCCTGTGGGACCGGAGATCTGAAAGGACGCTCCGGAAAGCGTTCCGATGACGAAAGCCGAAACAATGGCTGATATAAGTCCCGCCGCCGCGTCCGCGCCGCTTCCCACTCCGAAAGCCAGCGCCAGGGGCAGAGCCACCGCCGCCACTGTAGCGCCGGCAAGGGCGTCCTGCCGGAAGTTCGCCGCACTGTACCCCGCGAATTCTCTTTTGATGTCCCGAACGTAGTTTTTGATCAGATACCCTGCAGTCATTGTTCTTCGCTCCCCGTGTTTTACGCTGTCTGTTCATTATAGGGCATTTTTCATTCTAAAATAATAATATATCCTCTAAAATATATATTCTGAAGCAAAAATACGTTCGAAAATAATGCCTGGACAGCGTCTGAGGTCGATAAAACCTGAGAACCTGACCTGAAAAACTCCTGAAACATGTTATAATACATAAACTCGGCGGGGTTGTCCTGGTGTGGCAGCCCCGTTATTTTGACTGCCGCTCTGTTGAGACATTTGACGGAAAAATCGGGTGAAAATCGTGAAGACTGCTGAAGCAAGGGCCTTTTATCGTCAGGCGGTGGAGCGACTCCCGAAAGAGGAGTACGAAAGAGAACGCAGCCGCGCGATTCCGTGGGAAGTCTCTCTGAGCGCGCTGAGTTCCTTTTTTTTCGAAACCGGAAAACGTCTGGGCTGGATGGAGGAAGGAACGGCGGAAGCGAAACGGGCCCCCATCATCCTCGGCGTTTCGGGAGGAAGCGATTCCATGGCGATGCTCTGGCTGTTCCGGACGTTCTGCCCGCGGCCGCTGATTGTGGGACACCTCGAGCACGGAATGAGAGGAGAGATTTCTCTCGAAGATGCCCGTTACGTGGAGCGGATGGCCGCACAGTGGGGGATTGAAAGCCGTGTGCTCCACGTCGACGTTCCCGGATCTCTGCGAAAGGGAGAATCTCTGGAGTCGGGTGGCCGTCGCATTCGCCGGGACTTCCTCGGCGCTCTGGCCAGAGAGCGCCGAGCCTTCGGCGTCGCTTTGGCGCACAACAGGGAAGATGTCGCGGAAACGGTGCTGTTCAATCTGCTGCGGGGAACGGGAGCCCGCGGGGCGGTTGGAATTCCCGAACGAAGCGGGATTTTTTTTCGGCCTCTCCTGACCCGTTCTCGGGAATTTCTGCGCTCCATCCTGCGCTTTCGCAATATCGAATGGCGTGAAGACAGCACGAATCGGGATAACCGTTTTACGCGCAATTTCATCCGCAATGAACTCATGCCGCTGATTGCCGCTCGTGTGAATGAGAGAGCCGTTGATCATCTGGTGGCCTTTGGGGAAGAAATGCGTTATTATCGCGAAGAGGAAGAACGCCGCGCAACTTTCCTTTTGAAAACGACGAGGACGCCCGCCGGCCAGAACGCCCTCTGGACGATGGACCGGGCGGAGGCCGCGTCGCTTTCCCTTCATGAAAGAGTTTTTTTGATTCGAGAAACGGGACGATATTTGGGACTTCACGCCCTTTCTCGAAAACGCGGCATGGAACTGGCGCGTCTGTTGCAGGGACGAAAAAGCTTCGAGTTTCAGTGGGGAGACGGCGTGTCCGTATGGGGCGATGGAGAAAGCGTGAACTGGCGTCGTCCTGACGACACGAAAGGGGAAAAGGGGAGTGGCTGACATGAAACCGAATTACAAAACAGGTGAAATATTGATTTCAGAGGGAGAAATACAGGACCGCGTCGACGCGCTGGCGAAGAAAATCGCGTCTGAAACCCCCGGCGGAGAACTTCTGGTGGTGGGGATTTTAAACGGAGCCGTGATTTTTCTGTCGGATCTGGTGCGCTGCATGCCGCCGGAGCTCGATGTCAAAATAGATTTCATGTCGATTTCCTCTTATGGAGATGCGGTAAAGAGCAGCGGCGTTGTGCAGATTCTGAAGGACATCGGCTCCAATATCAATGGAAGAAACGTTCTGATCGTGGAGGACATCATTGATACGGGGCTCACGCTGTCCTATCTTCTGAACACCCTGCGAACTCGCAAACCGGCCAGTCTGCGGGCCTGTGTTCTCTTGGACAAAAGCGAAAAACGTGAAATTTCTGTACCCATTGACTATTGTGGTTTTACCATACCCGATACCTTCGTGGTGGGATACGGTCTGGACTGCGCGGGTCGGTGGCGCAACCTGCCGGACATTCGCACTCTGGAGATATGAGGTCTGGAAATATGATGGAAAAAATTGCCGGTTTTAAAGCAAAAATATTGCGTTTGCCCGTTTTATACATATTTGAGACGATGTTGGATTTGAGGATTTGTTTCGAGGTTTTCCTGTTAAAATAGCGAGGTTGGATTGGATGATACTGTGAAGAAAAAACGGGAAATAAAAAGAAACAAATTTTAAAAAAACGAAACCTTTTGTTCGCGGCTTGAACGCGACGGGGCGAAGTGCAGGATACGTGGAAGGGTGGCGATGTTTTGGGGCGAGTGGTGAAGAATCTGGGTTTATACCTGATTCTGATTGTGTTGGTGGTCAGTCTGGTGAACATGTTTTTGACACCGGCTCAGACCCCACAGCCATACAATGAAATCAGTTACAGCTCTTTTATTACGGAGTTGAACGCGGGTCGGGTCAAATTTTTACAGATCAGAAACAACACCTTGCCGGGAGAATCCAGTTCGGCGACGCTGCGGGGAGAGCTGAAAGACGGAAGCAAGTTCCTGACCTACAGTGTCAATGTGGAAACGCTGGCCTCCGAAGCCGCGGCGAAGGGGGCCATTGTCAACGTGGAAGCGCCTCAGAAAACCTCCTGGTGGGTGACGATTCTTTCGTCTCTCCTGCCAACGCTTCTGCTGATAGGCGTTTGGATTTTCTTTCTTTACAACATGCAGGGCGGCGGCGGCAAGGTGATGTCCTTCGCCAAAAGCAAGGCCAAGCTGTTTTTGGACAATCGCCCCAAGGTGACGTTCAACGACGTGGCGGGGTGCGAAGAATCCAAGGAAGAGTTTCAGGAGGTCATCCACTTCCTCAAGGATCCGGCAAAGTTTACGAAACTGGGGGCGAAGGTGCCGCGAGGCGTTTTGCTTTTGGGCCCTCCCGGAACGGGAAAAACGCTGCTTGCCCGCGCCGCGGCGGGAGAAGCGGACGTTCCCTTTTTCAGCGTCAGCGGGTCGGACTTCGTGGAGATGTTCGTGGGCGTTGGAGCGGCGCGGGTGCGTGATCTGTTCGATCAGGCAAAACGCTATCAGCCCTCCATTGTCTTCATCGATGAAATGGACGCCGTTGGCCGCCACAGAGGCGCGGGGCTCGGCGGCGGGCACGACGAACGGGAACAGACTCTGAATCAGCTTTTGGTGGAACTGGACGGATTCGAGGAGGCCAGCAGCACGATTTTGATCGCAGCCACCAACCGCCCCGATATTCTGGACCCCGCGCTGCTGCGTCCGGGCCGCTTCGATCGTCATATCGTCGTGGACCGTCCCGACATCAATGGACGCGAAGCTATCCTCAAGGTACACTGCAAGGACAAAAAACTCGCCGACGACGTGGATCTCAGCGTGCTGGCCCGCAGAACGCCCGGTTTCGTCGGGGCGGATCTGGCCAACCTGGTCAACGAGGCGGCGCTGCTTTCCGCCCGGCACGACAGGGAAAAAATCGGGATGGAGGAGTTTGAAGAGGGCATCGAAAGAGTCATGGCGGGTCCGGAGCGCAGAAGCCGTCTGATCAGCGAGAAGGAAAAAAAGATCATTGCTTTCCATGAGGTCGGTCACGCGCTTGTCGCGAAAAAACTGCCGGACAGCGACCCCGTTCATAAAATTTCAATCGTTCCGCGGGGTCACGCGGCTCTGGGTTACACGCTGCAGCTTCCGGAAGAGGATCGCTTCCTGGTGTCGAGAACGGAAATGCTGAACAGAATCAGCATTCTTCTCAGCGGCCGCGCCGCGGAAGAACTGATCTTCGAAGACGTGACCAGCGGAGCGGCCAACGACCTCGACCGCGCGACGAAAACGGCCCGTCAGATGGTGACGGAGCTGGGGATGAGCGATCGACTGGGGCTCGTGAAGCTGGGACGCAAGCACGAGGAAATTTTCCTGGGCAGGGACATCTCCGAGGACCGTGACTACAGCGAAGAAGTGGCCTATGCCATCGACCAGGAAGTGAAATCGATCATCGATTCCTGCTACGCGAAGGCAAAAACGATTTTGACGGAAAACCGCGTTCTTCTGGAGCGTATTGCCGGAATTCTTCTGGAGCGCGAAACTTTGGACGGCAAGGAGTTCGACATCCTGATCGACAACGGGGATTTGCCGGAGAAAAACGGGAAAAAAGGTCCGGAAAAAACGTCGGAGGACTCTTCCGCCCCCGGCTCCGACGAGGGCGTGCAGCAGGAGGCAAAGGACGACGGGACGAAAATCGCCGGAGAAACGGAGCAGCTCGAAGAAAAAATACCCGAACTGCCCGATGAGAAGACGGATAAACTTCCACAGCGGGAGTTTCTGGCATAATTTCCGCCTTTGGGCAGTTCAGGTCAGCAAAAAACGCGAACGCCGGGAGAGCTTTTCTCTCGGCTTTTTTTATTGATTCCGTATCGTTCCATCGGGAATGGGGACAACTCTTGTCAATGGGAATTTGCCCGGGAGTCCTTCTGTTTTTCGATGTTATGAATCCTTTGCAGCAGCGTCGGATGAGAGTCACACACGAAGACGACGACAGGGTGAGGGGTCAGGTTTTCCAGCGATTTGGAGCAGATTTTTTTGAGAGCCGAAATCAGAGCTTCCCCCAGCCCGTATTGAACGGTGAAATTGTCGGCCTCATATTCGTGTTTTCGGGAGCGACAGTTCGACAACAGGCTCAAAACGTCCTTGAGCGGGATGATCAGCAGAGAAAAACCGACGGAGCTCAGGTGGAACGACGGCATGGCGCTTCCCCCAAGGGCGGAGACGAGCGGTTGATTGTTCATGAAAAGAGAGAATAACCACAACATGAATCCGGACTCCGCAAGCGAAATCGGTATTTCGCGAAGAACGTGTTTCATCCTGTTGTGGCCGATTTCATGCGCGAGAACGGCCACGATTTCCTCCACAGTCAGGTCGTCGATCAGCGTGTCGTAGAGAACGATGCGCTTTTTCTTTCCGAAGCCGGTGAAGTAAGCGTTGGATTTCGTGCTTCGCCTCGAACCGTCGATGATATAAATATTTTGAATCGGGAAGGAAGCCTTTTCGGCGAAAGCCTCGATAGCGGATCTCAGTTCGCCTTCTTCCAGCGGCGTTTGCCTGTTGAAAATCGGAACGATCCATTCGGAGTAGAAAAACGCGAGGATGAGCGAAAATGCGGAAAGGACGATCCACGCCAGCAGCCAAAACCAGTTTTGCGCGTAATGGTACACCGACAAAATGACAGACAGCAGCGGAACTCCCAAAATCAGCGCGAGAGCGAATGATTTCAGCCTGTCCAGCACGAAAGTGCCGGGCGTGGTCCTGTTGAAGCCGTATTTTTTCTCGATGACGAACGTGTCGTAACAGTCGAAGGGAATATCCGCCATCCAGGATAACGTCATCAGCACGAGGCCGAAAGAAAGCGGAAGCAGGATGAAGTGATTCGTGTACCTTCGAAGAAAGGCGTCCAGCCATCCGGCCGCGCCGCACAATAAAGCCGCTGTGATTACAACAAAATACAGGCCTGAAGTTATCAGCCCCAAACGGTCGTTTTCCTTATTATAATTCTGTTGTCTCGCGTATTCCTCTCTGTCGTAAATGCCCTCCAGTTCCGCGGGCATGACGGGAGACCACATGGTCCTGTCCAGGTACGACAGCCACTGGTCGGAAACGAAATCGTAGACGTAAAAGGTGATAATGAGATAAAAATAGATATTGTGCATGTTCTCCAGTCCAGTTATCCAGATTTGAGCCCGTTGAGCCGCCGGCAAAAGCGCGTTGCCGCATCTCTGCCGCAAACGGCGAAAAAGAAAACAACCGCTCTTTTCCTCTCCAGTATACTCCGTCTTTTCGTCGTCTTTTTGATATAATTAGGCAAATCATTTTATTGCTTTCAGTTGCATAGAGATTACTGCGAAAGCGCTGACAAATTGCGCCAGAGTCGGAGTGTAGGGGTTTTCTGCCTTTCCTTTAGAGATGGAGATGAACGGAGGATACGGTGAACCGGAGATTTGTGAGAGCGGCGGGATTGTTTGTCGGGTTTGCGGTTTTGTTTCTCGGCTTCGGGAGCTTCGCGGAGGCCGATCAGTTTTTTTTGTCCGAATATATCCAGACCTCCTACAGAGAGGAAAGTCCCATACCCGTTCCCGGAGCGGGCAAAATTCTCCAGACCCGGGACGGGTATATCTGGGTCGCCAGCCAGGTGGGACTGGCGCGTTTCGACGGGCAGCGCTCGAAGATGTTCGGCAGGACCGACGGCTCTTTGCCGACGAACAACATCGACGCGATCTTCGAGGACTCGAAGGGCGTTTTGTGGATAGGCACAAGCGGCGGACTCTCAGCCTATAAAGACGGGAAATTCACGCATTTCAGAGGTCTTCTTTCCGTCCGCTCCATAACGGAGGGGCGGAGCGGCGAAATCTTCGCGGCGACTGCGACGGGAGTAGCGCGGGTATCCAGGGAGGGCAGAATATCACCGGTCATGGGGCCTGAAAACGAACCGATTCTTGCCTCCCGCGTGGCGACCTCCCTCGCCGGCGATGTGTGGTGCGTGCTTCTCAGCGGCTCGGCGCTGGTTCTGAGCGGAGAAAACTCACGTCGCCTTGAAGAAGAGGACTTTGAAGGACTCCGGTTCGAGAGCGTTTACTGCTCGCGTGACGGAGGGGTCTATCTCGGCTCGTCGGAAAATAAAATCGTCGCCTTCGCTTCGGGATCCCCTGATGAGTGGACCCTGCTGAATGCGCGGGCCCTCAGCATGATCGACGGGATTAACGAGGACCACGACGGCAAATTGTGGGTATGCGCCAGAAACGGCATCGGCTATTTCGACAGGGAGAAGCCGCGGGGGTTCCATCACGTGGACGGAACGATCGTGAGCGGCTCTTTCGGGGACATGATTCAGGACCGCGAAGGGAACTACTGGTTTGCCTCCCCCGGCGGCGGAGTGCTCCAGTTCACGAAGGCGAAGTTCAGGGACCTGTTCTTCGCGTACAAAATACGGGATATGGCCGTGAACGCCGTCACGAAGTACAGAGGAAATCTTTATATGGGAACCGACGACGGATTGATCGTTGTGGACGAGTACGGCGGTTCGATAGCGAATTCGCTCACGGCTCTTTTCAGCGGCGTGCGCATAAGCGGCCTGCTGACCGACGCCGAGGGCAATCTGTGGATATGCGCGTATCAAAAACTCGGCCTCACCCGATGCGACGCGAATGGAAAAGTCGTTTCCCTCACGGAAAATGACGGGCTGCCGGGGGACACCCTGCGAAGCGCCTGCCTATCGGCGGACGGGGGGGTGATCCTCGCTATGAACGACGGAATTGCCGTCGTGCGCGGCGACAGGGTGATAAAAACGTACACGCGGAGGGACGGAATTGACGTTCCGGTGATCCTGAGCGTTGCGGAGACTCGCGATGGAACGATTCTGGCGGGGAGCGACGGGGGCGGAATCTACAGGATACAGGGGGGTTTCGTGACGAAGATCTCCGAGGCGGAAGGGCTTTCCTCCAACGTCGTCTTCTGCGTTGTTTTGGACGAAAAGAACGACTGCGTCTGGGTTGGCACTGAAAAAGGAATCAGCCGGATAGCCGAGGGCGGAAAAGGCGCGGCGAAAAGCTCAAGCGAACTTGAGCCGTATGGCGACGGCGTGTACGACATTCGGTTCGAGAATGGCAATTTATGGAGCCTGGCCCCCAACGGCGTCTACGTGTGCAAAATGGCGGAAATATTCTCGACCTCGGGAAAACACGTTCCGGCGGAGTTCCTCGGGTTCGACCAGGGGTTGAGATCGCTGCCCGTGAAGGGCGCCCGCAGTTTTCTGGACGAGGACGGCGCGCTTTACATCCCCTGCGGGCGGGGCGTCAGCGTAATCAACACCGGACAGCCCCGGAAAAACGCGGTCAAACCTCTGGCGGCTGTAAACAGTCTCTCCATCGACGGGGAAACTTTCGACAGACCCGACGACGACGTCTTTATCCCGAAGAGCGCCAGTCGCGTAACCGTGGATTTTGCCCTTCTCTCCTACGGCGCCCGGTCGAAAAATTCCATGTCGGTTTTTCTGGAGGGGTTCGACGAACATCCGACGGTTTACGACCTTTCGGCGACGACGACGGTGAGTTATACCAACCTGAAGGGAGGCGACTATACCCTTCACCTCTCGGGGATCAACGGGGAAGGCGTCGAGAGCGACGAACTCGCGCTTACGATGAACAAGGAACTGCGGTTTTATGAAAGGCCCATCCTGTGGCTGGGGTTGTTTTTCCTGATTGCCGCCGGCGCCTGGCGCGTTGTGAAATGGCGCGTCCAACACGCGACGAAGCGGAAGGATCGTCTTCTCATTGCGGTGAACGGCATATCGGCGCTCCTGATTTCCAGCCGGAACCCCGACAGGAGTTTTCTCGTCTGGAAGGCTCTGGAGGTTCTGGCCCGCAGCGTGAACGCCAGCTCGGCGGCGCTCTGGCGCAACGAGACGCTGGGTCAGGCGTCGCGGGCGACTCAGATTGCCGTATGGAACGAGGGGGACGAAAAACCGTCGAAGACGGGACTGCGGGTGAACGTTTCTTATTCAGACCTGCTGCCCGAGTGGAGTCTGGCGTCGAACCGGAAGATCGTCAGAAGACGCATGGATGCCCTGCGGGACACCGGCTTTTTCGTGGCGCTGCCCGTCACTTATCAGGGCCTGTTCTGGGGCTTTGTTCGGTTCAGCAGCGACAGCGCGGTCTATGGCCTTTCAAGGGAGCAGGAGCACATTTTGTTCTCCGGAGGACTCCTGCTGGTGTCTTCGATAACCAGGGACGGCATGATAACGCGCCTCATCGAAGCCGAAAAAATGGCGCGGGCGGGAGAGCGGGCCAAGACGGAATTTCTGGCCCGAATGAGCCACGAGATCCGTACGCCGCTTAACGCCATCATAGGGCTTTCGGAAGTTGAGCTGTTGAACGACCTTTCCTGGCGCGTGAAAGAAACCCTCAAAAAGATCCATCACTCCGGCCGGCTGCTTTTGAGCCTCGTCAACGATCTTCTCGACCTGTCCAAAATCGAATCGGGCAACTTTGAGATCAAACCCGCCGACTACGACTCGGCGGCGCTCATAGGCGAAACCGTCCAGTTGAACATCGTGCGCACAGGCTCGAAGGACATCGCCTTCAAACTTCTGATGGACGAGACGCTTCCCAGGATTTTGAGGGGCGACAGGCTGAGGATCGAGCAGATACTGAACAACCTTCTGTCGAACGCCTTCAAGTACACAAACGCGGGGACGGTGACGCTCCGTGTCGCCTGGAGCGCCGTCGGGAACGACGCCAGTTTGCGTTTTTCCGTGGCGGATACGGGCATCGGCATCAAAGAGAAAGACATGGCGCGGCTCTTCTCGGATTACAGCCGCCTTGAAAACAGCGTGGACAGCCACGTCGAGGGCACCGGACTGGGGCTTTCGATAGCGAAACGTCTCCTTGATCTTATGGGGGGAGAGATTTCCGTGGAAAGCGAGTTCGGCGCGGGCAGCGTGTTCAGCTTCAGTCTGCCTCAGACCGTCGTCGACTGGACGCCTGTGGGGGCCGCGGTCGCCGACGACCTGGAAAATTTCCGTTTTACGAAAGCCGGCAAAATAGACGGCGTTTCCGGCGAAGAGTCGAAGAAGCGGATAGAGAGGGCCTTCATGCCCTATGGAAAAATTCTGATCGTAGACGACGTGCAGACGAACCTGGACGTTCTGGTGGGGCTCCTGCGGCCATATGGAATCGAGGTCGAATGCGTCACGAGCGGACGTGAGGCGATAGAAAAAGTCCGCGCGGCGGGGGACGCGGAAGAAGGAAATGGGGAGCGCCGCAGGTTCGACCTGATTTTTATGGATCACATGATGCCCGTAATGGACGGAGTAGAGGCCACGCGGATTATCCGGACGGAGATCGGGACGGAATACGCTCGAACCGTTCCCATCGTGGCGCTCACCGCGAATGCCGTCGTTGGAGTGGAGGAGATGTTTGCCGCCAATGGTTTTAACGGATTTATTTCCAAGCCCATCGATCTGACGCTTCTGAACGAGACGCTCAACAGGTGGATTCGTGACCGTCAGAGCGAAGAAACGCTGAGACAGGCCGAGGAAGCGGCGAATTTGGCAGGCGGGATGAATCGCATAAATCCGGCGGAACACGGCGAGCTCCTGAACCGCCTTGAGGAAGCGGGGCTGGATACGACGTCCGGCGTGCTGCGTTACGGCGACGAGGAATCCTATATTCGCGTGCTTCGCTCTTATGTGCAGCACACTCCGGCGCTGCTGGAGCAGCTGCGGCGTTTTTCGAAAGAGGATTTGGAGGGCTACGCCATAATCGTTCACGGATTTAAGGGAAGCAGTTACGGGGTATGCGCGACAGAAGCGGCTCATATGGCGGAAAAGCTCGAATACGCCGCGAAAGCCGGAGATTACGTCGAAGTTGCGGCAAACAACGGGAGAATGATAAAATTCGTTGAAAAATTCACAGGACGGTTGAAGGAGCTTCTCGACGTTCCGTCCGAAAATACCGCCCGAAAGCAATCCGCGCCTTTTCCCGATAAAACGCTGCTGGGGGAGGCTCTGAACGCCGCGCGGCGGTTCAACACCAGCAGGCTGGAGAGGATAATTTCGGATCTGGAACAGTATGACTACGAAACCGGCGGAGAACTGGTGACGTGGCTGCGTGAACAGAACGAGAAGCTCGACTACGACGCGATCGTCGAAAAGCTGGCGAAACTGAACGTCGTTTCCGAATGGACCCGAGCGGGCTCTTAAAAAATTCATCAGGACAAAACCGCGTTAAGGATGTGTAGTCATGAAAATTACAGGACAGGACAGGACAGGACAGGACAGGACAGGACAGGACAGGACAGGACAGGACAGGGAGTCACAGTATGAGAAAATTTTTGTCTCTCCGGGGAGCGTTTTTAATTTTAATTTTGAGCGTGATTCTGACCGCCTGCGATCCCGGGTACGCCGCGCCATATAAAATCGGCGTGCTTGGGCGTTACGTCACTCACGGGTGGGTCGCCGGAATCACGTACCATGCCGAGCAGCGCTGCAGGGAGCTTGAAAAAGAGGGCAGAATCGAATATAAAATTTACGCCAGCGGCAGCGGCGATCAGATGAGCAGGCAGTTCGAGGCGCTTTTGGCCTGGGGGGCTCAGGCGGTCGTCGTCTGCGAGGAGTATCGGGAAATGGACGAGCCCGTCCGGGAAGCGCTGAAAAAAGGCGTGGTCATGATCATTTTCGACGTTGAATACAACATCGACGGCGTCCGCACCGTGACCGGCGACAACGAAGACATGGGCGTGCAAAGCGCAAAATACATCCTGGAGAAGGTCGGTCCGGAGGCGACGGTGGTAATGCTCGAGGTTCCTTCATCCGGCATCATCTCCGAGCTGCGCAAAAAGGGCTTTGTGGAAACGGTGGCTCAACTGGCTCCCAATCTCAAAATTATCACCTTTCAGACCGAGTTCACGCGGGGCGACGGGCTGAAGGACTTCTCCGACATTCTTGCGAAAGTTCCGAAAATCGACGCCGTTTTTTCGATAGACGACGAAACCTCCATCGGTGTGCTTGCGGCTATTCGCGAGGCGAAGCGCGGCGACGTGAAAGTCGTTACGGGCGGCGGCGGCTGTCAGGAATATTTCAGGATGATGGAAAACGAGGACATCTGGATTCAGAGCACTCTTTACAGCCCTGTGATGGTGATCGATGCCGTGGATATGGCCGTCGATATCCTTGACGGCAAACAGGTGGAACCGCTGAAGAGGATCCCCACCAAAGTCGTCGACCGCGAAAATTACAGAGAATTTCTGGATCCGGCCTCCCCCTATTAGATTTATTCAAGGAGGAAGGACCGGACGTCAATCCGGATCCACCAGGTTTTTTTCTGTGTCGCTGTCGAAATATTTGATCCTGTGGTTTTTGACGTTCAGCCGGATTCGGTCTCCCGTTCGGGGGGACTGCTCGGAATCCATTTTCGCGATGATTTTCACGCCGGTTTCCTCCATGGTGAGATGCAGGTTGATCTCGCCTCCCAAAGGCTCGGACATGTCCACAACTCCCGTAATTTCCCCCGGGGCGGCGCTGTCCGGAGCGATACAGACGAAATCCTCCGGCCGGATGCCCGCCGTCAGCTTTTTCCCGACGCGGGATTTCAAAAGGTCGATGTGCTCGTCGGCGACTTTGATTCTGCCGAAGCAGGGAACGCCTCCGCGTTCCGTGAGAACGGCCTCGATAAAGTTCATCGGCGGAGTCCCGATAAAACCGGCCACGAATTTGTTGACCGGGTGGTGATAGACGTGCAGGGGAGCGCCGATCTGCTGAACCAGACCGTCCTTCATGACCACGATTTTGTCTCCCATGGTCATGGCCTCCACCTGATCGTGGGTTACGTAAATAATGGTGGCGGAAAGCCTCTTGTGCAGCGCGATGATCTCCGCTCTCATCTGCACCCGGAGTTTCGCGTCCAGGTTCGAGAGGGGCTCGTCGAAAAGAAACACCTTCGGCTGACGCACAATCGCCCGTCCCACCGCGACGCGCTGGCGCTGACCGCCGGAAAGCGCTTTCGGTTTCCGGTCCAGGTAGCGTTCGATGTCCAGAATCCGAGCGGCTTCATGAACGCGGGTATCAATGACGTCTTTTGGAAATTTTTTTATTTTGAGGGCGAAAGCCATATTATCGTATACCGTCATGTGGGGATAAAGCGCGTAGTTCTGAAAAACCATGGCGATGTTTCTGTCCTTGGGCTGAACGTCGTTCATTCGCGCGCCGTCGATAAAAAGTTCTCCTTCACTTATTTCCTCCAGCCCCGCGATCATCCGGAGCGTGGTGGATTTGCCGCAGCCCGAAGGCCCAACGAGCACGACAAATTCCTCGTCATCAATGGTGAGGCAGACGTCGTCGACGGCTTTTACTCCGCCGGGATAAACTTTTCCGATATTTTTGAGCTCCACTCTCGACATGTTTTTCACCTGTATTCGTGAATTAATAAGGGTTTCTGCCGAAATGCGCCGACGGGGAAAAACTTGCTTTTTTACCCCTGTCTCCTATAATAATAAACGCCGTTAAGCACAGAAAGTATAGTTTTTTTCGTTAGGTTTGTCAAAATGAGGAGGAGGTACGGTATGAGAAAGCCAGGATTTGGATCAGTGGTTTTGTTGGCGCTTGTGGTGACGATCCTGTCAGCGTTTGTTTTACCGGCTTCGGCCGCTCAGACGACACTTCGGGTAGTGGCTGTGAACCATCCTTTCATTGAAGCCGTCGCGGAAATGCTTCCGGAGTTCGAAAAGGCCACCGGAATCAAAGTGAGTCTCGAAACCTACGGAGAAGACCAGCTCAACCAGAAACTGACCACCGAATTTACCGCCGGCAGTTCGAACATCGACGTATTTGCCACTCGTCCGCCTCAGGAGGCGAGAATCATGTACCGGAACAAATGGTACGCGGATCTCGCTCCCTACATCGCAAAAACAAAGGATTACGACTTCGAGGATTTCACTCCCGGTTCCCGCGCCGTGGTCACCTTTGACGGCTCTTATGTGACCTCCATTCCGGTTGTGACGGAGTGCCAGGTGGTGTACTACCGCCGGGACCTTCTGGAGGCCAAAGGGCTTGCCGTGCCCAAGACCCTCGACGATCTTTACGCCGCGGCGGAGAAACTCACGGACAAGGATAAGGAAATATACGGTATCGTCATTCGCGGCCAGCGCAGTCCTGCGATTACCCAGTTCTCCAGTTTCCTCTTCAGCTACGGCGGAGACTTCTTCGACCCAGCGACGCGCAAGGCCACGGTGAACACCCCGGAGGCTCTGTCCGCGATCGGGATGTACGGCAGCCTGCTCCGGAACTTTGGACCGGAAGGCGCCCTCAATATGTCGTGGCCTCAGGCGGCGGCAATATTTGCTCAGGGGAAAGCCGCTTTCTGGCTGGACGCCAGCTCTCTTTTCTCGAACGTTCTCGACCCGGCGAAATCCACGGTGGCCGATAAAACGGGAGTGGCCGTGTTCCCGGCGGGACCGAAGGGCTCCAGAATGTACAACATTTGTTCCTGGGGGCTTGCCATGAACAACTCCAGCAAACAAAAAGACGCGGCCTGGCAATTCCTTGAGTACATGACCAACAAAAAGGGCATGACCTACATCCAGGGCTCGAAGAGCAACCAGTGCGCCCGGGTTTCCGTGTGGGGCACCGCCGAAGGCACCAAAAACTTCAATAAGGAATGGGCCGAAGCGGTGAAACTTTCAGCCAACGGAATCGACCACGACAGACCTCAGGTGGTGGCTGTGGGAGAGGCCAGGGACATCATCGGCGAGGCGATCACCGCATCCATCGAAGGCAAGGACTACAAGGCTGTGGCGGCCAGCGCCAACGAACGCTTCCAGCAGCTTCTCGACAGAGAAAAATAAGTTGAAGTAATTTCAGAAAAAGCTCTTCCTGAGGGGAAACGAAGGACGTCACTCCCTTCGGGAAGGGCTTTATGACCTGTTCGTTACCCATATTTATGACTCACTAGGGGAGGCTGTTCGTTTCATGTCTTTTTCCGGTTTTGTGGACAGGCATGCAAAATGGATTTATCCGTCTTTCGCAATCCTGTTCATTTTTGCGATGATGATTTTTCCCCTCGGCTACACGGTTTATAATTCTTTCATGGACTGGAGCCTCACTTACAGTCCGACTCCTGTTTTCACGGGATTCAGCAATTACGTCAAAATTTTCACTTCAGACCCCCGTTTTTGGAATTCCATCTGGGTTACGGTGTATTTTACCGCTTTGGCTATGGTCGTGGAGGTCGTGCTGGGGGTCCTGATCGCCGTCCTTTTCGACGCGAAAGACTTCAGGGGCAGGCGCGCGGTGCGCTCGATCTTCCTGATGTCCATGATGGCGACGCCCGTGGCCGTGGCGATGGTGTGGCTGCTCATGTACGAGCCGACCGCCGGAATCCTGAACTATGCCCTGAGATCTCTGGGTCTTTCCAAATCTTTGTGGATAACGAGCTCCTCCACTGTGGTTCCCGCCCTGGTTCTGGTGGACATATGGGAGTGGACGCCCCTCATCGCGCTGATCGTCATCGCCGGTCTTGCCGGGCTGCCGGCGGAGCCCTACGAGTCCGCCCGGGTGGATGGAGCGGGACCTTTTCAAATTTTTTTCAAAATCACCCTGCCGATGATCGCTCCCGTGGTCAGCGTCGCCGCGCTGCTGCGCCTGATCGACTGCGTGAAAACCTTCGATATCATTTACACGATGACCATGGGGGGGCCCGGGTACAGCTCGGAAAATCTCAATATCTACACGTATCAGACGAGTTTTCAGTATTTCAATTTCGGGTACGCCTCCTCGCTTCTGGTGATTTTCTTTACGCTGGTGCTCGGGTTGAGTTTGATTATCGTAACCCTTCGGAAAAAGCTGGAGGTTTGAAAAATGCCGCAACAACGCAGGATGAAGGGTCGAATTTTAAACGTTCTTTATTTTGTCGTGATGGGTACTTTGGTGTTTTTTTTCATTGCCCCGCTGCTCTGGATGCTTTTTAACTCCTTCAAAACGGCCCTTGACATCGTAAAAATGCCGCCGGCTCTGATTTTTTCGCCCACTCTCGAAAACTATCGCAACGTTTTCGGCGCTCAGAATTTCCTGAAATACATGTGGAACAGCCTTGCCGTGGCGGGTGGGAGCGTCATTATCGGCCTGTTGCTGGGGCTGCCCGCGGCCTTCAGCATCGCGAGGTACAAACAGCACAAACTGGCCGTTCTGATTCTTATATCGCGCATCGTTCCAGGAATTACATTTCTGTTGCCGCTTTTTATCATGTTTCGATTTTTTGGACTGGTGGACACGTATTTTTCTCTGATTCTGAGCCATCTTCTGGTCGGACTCCCCTTTATCGTATGGGTCATGGTCCCGTTTTTTGAGGCCATTCCTCCCGATCTCGTGGATGCCGCCCGGGTGGACGGATGTTCCATAACTCAGACTTTTTTCAGGGTCATTCTGCCCATATCGGGATCCGGCATTGTGACCTGCAGTATTTTGGCTTTTATCTTTTCATGGAACAACTTCATGTTTTCGATTATACTGGCGAGCAACGAGACTAAAACGGTCCCCGTCGCCATTTTCAATTTTATCGCTTTCGCGACTATCGACTGGGGAGGTCTGATGGCGGCATCTGTGGTGATCACTCTGCCCGTGCTGGCCATCACTCTGATTACGCAGAAATATGTCATACGCGGCCTCACGTCCGGAGCGGTCAAAGGATAAAGTCAAAGGATAAAATAGATTTGCGTACCCACCAATCAGGGAGGTAGTGAATGATGGAAATCAAAAAAAACTGTAAAACCAGTCTGCTGACTCCGACGAGCATGGGAGTTCGCATTACGCCCGTCAACAGACAGCCCGTACATACCTCGGACACCTTTCGGATGCAGGCCACCAGCGCCGAGAGCAACGTTCTCTCCATATCCGCGTCTCTGGGGCTGCCCGTAAAGGTACTGACCACCTTCGTGAAGGACAATCCCATAGCGCGCTTCATAAAGGACGACCTCAGAAGCCGGAACATCGCCTTTGAGGGAAAAGACGTCTCTCAGGGCGGTCCCTGGGGATTCCGCCATCAGTTCAACATCGCGGACAGCGGCTTCGGAGTCCGGGGGCCCAGGGTGCACAACGACCGCGCGGGAGAGGTTGGACGCACGCTTTCCATCGGCGATTTCGATATAGACAGAATTTTTGGAGCAGAAGGCGTACAGATCATGCATCTTTCCGGGCTGGTGGGGGCTCTGTCCCCGGAGTGCAGCGAATTTTGCCTCCAGCTTGTGCGGGCCGCGAAAAAATACGGAACGCGGGTTTCCTTCGATCTGAACTACCGGGCCTCTTTCTGGAAGGGACGGGAAAAGGAGCTGGCCGCCGCCTTTCACGAAATCGCGTCCACGGCGGACATCCTGATCGGCAACGAGGAGGACTTTCAGCTCAGCCTCGGCGTGGAGGGTCCCGAAGCGGGAGGAAAAGACCTCGCCGGCAAGATAGAGGGCTTTAAGGAAATGATCGGCAGAGCCGCGGAAAAATATCCCAACGTGCGGGTTTTCGCCACGACCCTGCGCCAGGTGATCTCCGCCAGCGAGCATATGTGGGGGGCGATCATGCGGGCGGAAGGCGCCTGGTATGCGGTCGAGCCCCGTCCCATAGCCATTTTGGACCGCATCGGAGGCGGGGACGGCTTCACCGGAGGTTTGCTGTACGGCATTCTGCGGGGCTGGGAACCGGAAAAATGGCTGCAGTTCGGCTGGGCCTGCGGCGCCCTGGTGGTGACGATGGAGCAGGACTACGGTTTGCCCGTGGATGAAGAGCAGGTCTGGAGCATCTACGAGGGAAACGCCCGCGTGAAGCGGTAGTCCGGACCGGATTTTTCGAAAAGGGGTTGCGAGATGCAGAAAGCGAATATCGGCCTCATCGGACTCGCCGTCATGGGCGAAAATATCGTGATCAACATGGAAAGCAGGGGATTCCGCGTGGCGGTCTTCAATCGCACGGCGGAAAAGGTTCGGGAATTTGTGGAAGGCCGCGCGAAAGGCCTCAATATCGTGGGGACGTATTCTCTGAAGGAGCTGGCGGACCAGCTCGAAAAACCGCGGAGGGTCATGCTCCTCGTCCGGGCGGGGGAGGCGGTGGACTCTTTCATTGATCAGCTTCTGGGCGTGCTGGAGCCGGGCGACCTCATCATCGACGGCGGAAATTCGGAGTTCACGGACACCATTCGCCGGACGAAATACGTGGAAAGCAAAGGGCTGCTCTACATTGGAACGGGAGTTTCCGGAGGCGAGGAGGGCGCTCTGAAGGGTCCCTCAATGATGCCGGGAGGCTCGCCGGCGGCCTGGCCTCTGGTGAAGCCCATTTTCCAGGCCATCTGCGCAAAGGTGGAGGATGGCACGCCCTGCTGCGACTGGGTGGGTGAAAACGGCGCCGGGCATTTCGTGAAAATGGTTCACAATGGCATCGAATACGGAGACATGCAGCTCATCTGCGAGTCCTACCAGTTGATGCGGGACGTTCTCGGCATGACCGCGGACGAAATCCAAAAGGTCTTTGCCGCGTGGAACAGGGAGGAGCTGGACAGCTATCTGATCCAGATCACCCGCGACATTCTGGGCTACAAAGACGCGGACGGGAAACCACTCGTCGATAAAATACTGGATACGGCGGGGCAGAAGGGAACGGGCAAATGGACGAGCATCACCGCGCTTCATGAGGGAGTGCCTCTGACGCTGATCAGCGAGGCGGTCTTCGCCCGCTGTCTGTCCGCTATGAAAGAAGAACGCGTGATTGCCGCGGCGGCCTTTCCAAAATCCATTTCCGCCCCCTTCGAAGGGGACAGGGCCGCGTTTGTGGAAGACATCCGGGCCGCTCTCTACGCCGCGAAGATCGTCTCCTACGCGCAGGGGTTCGCCCTGATGCGGGCGGCGGCGGAGACCTATAAATGGAACCTGAACTACGGCGGCGTCGCTCTGATGTGGAGAGGCGGCTGCATCATCCGTTCCGTTTTTCTGGGCAAAATCCGTGAGGCGTTTGAAAAGAACCATGACCTCGCCAATCTGCTGCTGGATCCTTTCTTCAAAGACAGCGTCGCTCGGCGGGTCTCCGGATGGCGCAACGTGGTTGCCGCGGCGGTGAGGCAGGGCGTTCCCGTTCCGGCGCTTTCCGCGTCGCTGAACTATTTCCACGGCTACACCAGTGAACGCCTGCCCGCAAATCTCCTCCAGGCGCAGCGGGACTACTTCGGCGCCCACACCTACGAACGCGTCGACGCGCCCCGGGGGAAGTTTTTTCACACCAACTGGACCGGTGAGGGCGGAAGCACGGCGGCTACCACCTACGCCGTGTAGCCGGGCAAAAAAAACGGGACCGGGTACTCCTTTTGGGGAGGAAACCCGGTCTTTTTATATGTCCGATGTGATGATCGTGTCGACGCTTTTGAGCCCCCGGATTTTCCCGAGAGCGTCGAGAAAGGTTCGGATTTGAGACGACACGCCCCGCAGCACGATGCACTCCAGACAGGTGTCGTGGGTGATGTGGACGTGGGTGGAGCAGATGACGACTTCTCCGTAATCGTGCTGAACGGCGGTCAGATCTTTCGAAAGCTGAGACGCGTGATGATCGTAGATCAGGGTGACCGTTCCATAGACCTGCCCGTTTTCTTCCCGCCAGCGGTCCTCCGCCAGATAGCCCCGTATGAGCTGGCGGATCACGTCCGAACGGTTTTCTTTGCCGTGCTTTCTCAGCCGGCCGTCGAACTCCGTCAGAACGTCCTCCGGAACGGTCACTCCAAACCGGACGAGTTTTTCCGTCATGATTTTCTCATTCTTTCACGCTCTTCCTTTCGCTCTTTCTTTTTTACTCTCTTCTGTTTTTGTCGCGTTATCGCGGCCACTTCATGTTGCGTACGCTGTCGAACCAGTTTTTTCCTCCGTGGCTTTCATCGCCGGATTTTTTTGAGTCGGCGGGATCTTCGAAGATCGTGGTTCCGTCGTAGCTTCCGGAGGAAGAGGAGGAACTCCAGGTTTTGCCCCCTCTGAGTTTTTCGCAGCAGAACAGCCCGCCTCCGCAGAAAATCGAGATCAGCAGCAGCCAGCCCAAAACCCCCAGAACGAACGAGGGCAGCCGGAACAGTACGAACCAGGCCACGTAAACCAGCAATCCTCCCACCGACAGCATGGCCGGAATGAAAAAAAGCGCCACGAAAGCCCTGTCCCTGAAATCGCATCGGCGCCATTCCTGCAAAAGCGACAGCACTCCGGAAAGCACTGTGGGCGGCCAGATATATTTGAAAAGCGAAGACCATGAAATACGCAATGTCTGCCCCTCCTGAAATTTGTGTGTCGAGATATGTCCTCTGTGGATTATATCTCATAAGAATTCTGGTTTGTAGGTCGGGTGGTTCTAAGGTAGAATTAAAAATATATTTTTAATAACGACATGAAGGCGAGATCGATATGATGAACAGGACAGAAAAATGGAAACTGTCACCCGATAAATTGAGAAAAGTCAAGGTCCCTGAGAGCTGGGGGTTCAAAACGACGGAGGACATTCGTTCTTCACGGGGACTCATCGGTCAGGAAAGGGCCATAGAATCCATTTCCTTCGGGCTCGAAGTGCCGGGAAGAGGGTACAACATTTTTGTCTCGGGACATCCGGGAAGCGGGCGCACCGCCTACGCGCTGGAGCGGCTGAGGGAGCGGGCCAGAAACGCCGCCGCTCCTGACGACTGGGTCTACGTCTACAACTTCGATGAACCGGGGGAGCCCCTGGCGATGCACCTGAACGCCGGTCAGGGCAAACACCTCTGCAAGGCCCTGGAGGAACTCGTCAGCGAACTCAAGGTCACCATCAGCAAGGCCTTCGAAAAAAGTCAGTACGAGGACGCCAAGGCCCAGCACGTCAGAGAATTTCAGGAAAAGGCCGGGGCGATCATGGACGAGCTCAAGGCCTGGTCGGCTCAGAAGGGGTTTTCTCTGAAACGCACCCCTCAGGGATTTGTGAACATCCCTCTGGTGGAGACCCAGGACGAGGAGGGCAAAACCGTCGTTCGGGAAATTCAGCAGGAGGAGTTCGAAGCCCTCAGCGACGAAAAGCAGAAGGAATGGCAGTCCGTTTCCGAGGAGGTCTCTCAGAGAACTCTGACGTCTCTGAGGCAGATTCGGGACATGGAAAAGGATCTGAAGGAAGCCATCGGCAAACTGGAGGCCGAAATTTGCCGGGCGGCCATCACGCCCTGTCTGTCGGACATTCGTGAAAAATATGTGGACAACGAAACCCTCTCGAAGTGGTTCGACCGGCTGACGGAGGACGTCATCAGGAACTTCGGCGCTTTTGTCACATCGGTAAGGGACGAGTCCGCCGAGGTGGATTTCAGCCGCTACACGGCCAACCTCTTCGTCAGCAACGACCCGGACGGAGGGGCCCCCGTCATATGGGAGACAAATCCCACCTACTACAACCTGGTGGGAAAAGTGGAGTACGAAAGCCGTCAGGGCTATCTCTACACGGACTTCCGGCGCATCGTGGCGGGGGCCGTTCATCGGGCCAACGGGGGTTTTCTCGTTCTGGACGCCGAAAAAGTCCTGATGAACTTCATGTCCTGGGAGGCCATCAAGCGGATTATGCGCACCGAAGAGGTGTCCATAGAGAATCTGGGGGAGCAGTATGGCGCCATCCCCGTTTCCTCCCTGCGCCCCACGCCCATCACCGCCAATCTGAAGGTGATCATGGTGGGAATGCCCTGGATGTATGAACTGCTCCAGCACTACGACCCCGAGTTCGGGAAAATCTTCAAAATCCAGGCCAGCTTCGATTTCGACATGCCCCGAAACCGCTCCACGGAAAGGCAGATGGCCTCCTTTATCGCGGCGCTGATCCGGAAGGAAAAGATGCTGCCCTTCGACGCGGGCGCCGTCTCCGAGGTGGTGGAATGGACCAGCCGCGCCGCCGACGATCAGGAACTCATGTCCGTGGAAGCCGGAAAAATCCGGGAACTGATCATGGAGTCCCACACCTGGGCGTCCATCCAGGGCGCGAAGCGAGTGGACCGAACTCACGTGCAAAAAGCGATCTCTCACAAAAAATATCGTTCCTCCCTTTATCAGGACAAGCTGACCCGGGCCTTCGCCACCGGCGTCATTCGGGTGGATACGAAGGGCGAGGCGGTGGGGCAGATCAACGGTCTTTCCGTCATCGATCTGACGGATTACCGCTTTGGACATCCTTCCCGTATTACGGCCAACGTCTATATGGGGCAGTAGGGTGTGGTCAACATCGAGCGGGAGGTCAAGATGACCGGGCCCATTCATAACAAGGGGCTCATGATCCTTTCGAGCTATCTGGGGCGCAAATACGCTCAGGATATGCCGCTGACCCTGTCGGCGCGCATCACCTTCGAGCAGAACTACGGCGGAATCGAGGGAGACAGCGCCTCCTCCACGGAGCTTTACTGTCTGCTCTCCGCCCTTTCCGGCCTGCCTCTGAAGCAGTCCATCGCCGTGACGGGGTCGGTGGACCAGTTCGGCAACATCCAGCCCATCGGAGGCGTCAACGAAAAGATCGAGGGATTTTATGAGTATTGCAAAATCGGCGGACTGACCGGCGAGCAGGGCGTGATGATTCCCCGACAGAACGTGAGGCATCTCATGCTGGACCACGAAGTGCTTCAGTCTGTGGAGGAGGGAAAGTTCTCCGTCTGGTCGGTGTCCACCGTCGACGAGGGAATCGAGCTTCTGACGGGGCTGCGGGCTGGCCGGGAGGGAAAGAACGGAAAGTTCCCCACGGACTCCGTGCACTTCCGGGTGAAGTCCCGCCTGAGAAGGTTCATGGAAGAAGGGGCGAAACTCCGGAAAAAACTGGCCGGGGACGATAACGACAAACCCGCCGGCGATTCCGCTGAGGAGTGAAGGGGTCGTGCTTCCTCCTTCGAAACGCTCCGACGGAGCAAAACAGGAAAAACAGAGAGAAAAGGGAAAAAAGGGAGAAAAGACAATTCCTCTCCCGACCTCCGGAAAGCGGAAATCCTTCCGAACTGCGGGGGAGAAGCTGAACGCGGCGCTGGATCTTCTTGAGTCTCAGTGGCACAATGAGGGCCTTCCTCCGGACCTGCAGCACGAGGAGCCCCTGGACGGTTTGATTCTGACGATCCTCTCCCAGCATACCAACGACCGGAACAGGGACTTCGCCTTCGATCGCCTGAAGGAGCGCTGGCCCTCCTGGGAGGAGACGGCCGCCGCGGGTTACGACGCCCTTGAAGAGGCCATTCGTCCGGCAGGGCTGGCCCCCACAAAGGCCCGGCGCATTTTGGAGGTTCTGGAGATCGTTCGGGCGGATTTCGGCTGTTATTCCATTCTGTCCCTGGTGGAAAAAGGCCGTGACGAGGCCCGACGGTACCTGCTCTCCCTGCCGGGGGTGGGAGCGAAAACCGCGGCGTGCGTGCTGGTGTTCGACATGGGGCTTCCGGCTTTTCCCGTGGATACGCATATTGCCCGAGTTTGCAGACGCCTGGGCCTGGTTCCGGAGGAAACGCCTCCCGAGGAAATCTGCGCCCTGCTGGAGAAGGAAGCGCCTCCCTCCCGCTACCTGGGGGGACACGTCAACATCATCGAACACGGGCGAGCCGTCTGCCGGGCCCGAGGCCCGCTTTGCGGGAAATGCGTCCTGTCGGGCCTGTGCGATTTTCGAAGCGGCAAATAAAAAATCGACAAAAAATCGAGGGTCTCCGAAAAGGAGGTCCTTTTGGTTTTCAGGAGTGTTATATTATACCGGTCACATTACTGTGTGCTTATTTTTCTCTGAATAGGAGTGGCTTATTTGACTCGTTCATTAAAGGAACGGTTTGCCGTTCATTTCCCCTTTGGCGCTTTTGAAACACCCCCTGTGCCTCGTCTCTCGGAAAACGCCATGTGGCTCCTGGAGCAGAGATACTTTGTTCCGCGTTACGACGAGGCGCTCCAGTCTCTGCGCAGGGAAAAAACCTTCGAGGAGTTCGCCCGCCGTGTGGCGAGAACCATTGCCAGCGCGGAAACCTCTTATCTCGACCCCTCCGACCCCGCTTCCCTGGAATGGCTGCAGACCCTCGAAAAGAACATCACCAGCGACATTTTGGGACGTCGCTTTCTCTTCAACTCTCCCTGTCTTTTCAGCGCGGCGGCGGGGCTCACCGTTCTGCCGGAGTTCGCCTCCATCATCTACAGGCCCGTGGAGGCCATGACCTTTGAGGACTACACGCGTCTTTTCGCGTCCCGCACTCAGAGCCAGCAGCTTTTTGCCTGTTTCGTCATCAACGTCCCCGACAGTATCGACGGGATTTTCGAGTCCGTGAAGGATGCCAGCATCATCAGTAAATTCGGCGGCGGAGTGGGCGGAAATTTCGGATGGCTGAGGGAGAGCGGGTCGGAAATTCGGGCGGGAACCGGCGGACACGCTTCGGGACCCGTTTCCTTCATGGAAACCTGGAACACCATGGGAGCCGTGGTCGTACAGGGGGGCAGGCGCCGGGCCGCCCTGATGGGGATGCTTTTCGACAATCACCCGGATATAGAGCGTTTCATCGACGCCAAGACCGAAGATGGCAAACTTTCCTATTTCAATATTTCCGTTGCGATTTCCAATAAACTCATGGAGGCGGCGTCCAGTGACGGAACCTTCGACCTGATTTCCCGGGCAGACGGAACCGTCACCCGAACCATACAGGCCCGGGCGCTCATGGAGCGTATCTGCGAAAGCGCCTGGAAGCGGGGAGACCCCGGGATATTTTTCATCGACAGGGCCCAGCAGGACAACATTCTGAAAATGGACGAAGACTGGGTCATCGAGTCCACCAATCCCTGCGGGGAGCAGCCTCTTCCCAACTACACGAGCTGCAACCTGGGTTCCATCAACGTGGAGCCCTTCGTCGACAGGGAGGGAAAATTCGACTGGAAAGAGTTTAAGAATCAGGTGGTCCGGTCCGTCTATTATCTGGACCTGGTCATCGATGCCTGCAGCTATCCTCTGGAAAAAATCGGAACGCGCACCCGCAAAATACGTCCTGTGGGGCTGGGAATCATGGGCCTGGCGGATGCCGCCATCCTGCAGAAAATCGTCTACGGCAGTCCGGAATTTTACGATTACTGCGAAAAACTCAGCGGCACTATGGCCATGGAGGCGCTTCTGGCGACCACTCAAATCGTCAGCGACGCGGGCAAGGAGCCCTTCCCGGAGTCCTGTCTGGTTCGAGAACTGTTCGACAGCTTCAGAGGCAGAATTGAGGATGGAGAACGCCTCTTCGCCGAGGGAGTCCTGTTCAGCGACGAATGGTTCCAGCTTCTTTCGGAGGAAGAGTACGACCAGCTCCTGGCCCGTATGCGGCAGGGCGATCTGATCCCCCGCACTCTGGTCAGCACCCTGATGGAATTTCGCAGGCCCGACAGCGGATACGGCTTCGCAGAGGCAAAAACGGCTCTCAGGCGCCTGGTTCAGGGACAAATGCGCAACAGCCGCCGTCTTTCCATCGCGCCCACCGGGTCCATCTCCATGATTCTGGACGCCAGCTCCGGAATCGAACCCAACTTCGCCTGGTCCTGGAACCGGTATATCGCAAAAGTGGACGGTGTGGGAACGGAGACGCGGGAATTCTGGCACAAGCTGCTCTCCGAGGAACAGAGAATCGAATACAAAAAGACAAACCACCTCTCGAACAGCGTTTACGTCACGGCTTACGACATCTCCACCCAGCAGCACGTGGACGTGACCGGCATCTTCGCCCGTCTGGTGGACTCGGGAGTCAGCAAGACGGTAAATCTTCCCAACAGCGCCACCATTGACGACGTCCGCCAGGTTTACGAGACCTGTTACCGTCTGGGCTGCAAGGGCATTACCATCTACCGGGACGGCTCCCGGTCCTACCAGCCCATCGAGATCAAAAAGAGCGAAGAAAATGGAGAATCCGAAGGAACGGGCCGAGTCAAGGAACGTCCCGGGCTGATCGTATTCGGCAAGACGATCAAGGAAAGCACTCCCTGGGGGAGCATATACGTCACCCTCAACTTCGACGGAAACGATCCCTTCGAAATTTTCATCACCATCGGAAAGAGCGGTTCGGAGCTCAAGGCCATGACTGAGGCTCTGTCCAGGGCCATCTCCATCGGACTTCGCTCCGGAAGCAAGCTGGAAGATTTCATCGCCACGCTGAAAGGGCTTTCCGGCAAGGAGTACTGGATGTTCGGCTTCGACGAGTCCCACGTGGCCCGGTCCATCCCGGACGCCATCGCCCTGCTCCTGGAAAAACTGATCGAGAAGGGAGACTCCGCATCGTCTTCTCACCACGCGGGAGCCGCGGTCTGTCCGGAGTGCAGGGCCCCTCTGGAGATGATTTCGGGCTGCGCCTACTGTTTCAGCTGTGGTTACAGTCCCTGTAAATAAAAACCAAAGCTAAAAGCCAAAAGAAGGGCCTGAAGGGGAACTTTTTCCTTTTCAGGCCTTTTTATATACACTATTTCCATAATAGTCTGATATTCCCAAGTCCTTCCCATTAATAAAAATAAAGGTTAGAATTTAAAAGTTGATTTTTAATTATTTTTTCATACTATAGTGAAGCTATTGAAGCAGGCATGTATATTTGTTCATGAATGGAGGCTTTTTTGTGGACGCTGCGCTTTCCGGCGGACGGTCCGAGGATCGGGCATCAGAAAACGCCATATGTTTTCTTCACGCGGCGGACCTTCGTCCGGATGCTCCCTTCTCCGGAGGGCCCGGCCTTGAGGACGTCCTCTTTCGCCTGCGGGATATTCCCTGGGAAGCGCTGGGCCGTCTCGTGGATTACGCCATAGCGGAAAAAGTGGATTTCGCGGTTTTGAGCGGAGTTCTTCATGATCCTTCCCTGTGCAGCGTGAGAACCCGTTTTTTGCTGCTGGAACAGTTTGACCGGCTGGCCGGAGCGCAAATTTCCTGTTACGTCGAGGAGCAGGAGCGGGTGTTTCTGTTCGGCGCAGGGGAAACGGAAAAGCCGGAAGAAGCGACAAAGATCGACAGGCCCTGTTTTTCCTTCGTCCGTCCGATCGATGAATTGCCGGCGGCCTTCCCCGTACTGTCCACCGCGCTGAAGGAAGAACTCGCCTCTTCTCCCGGTCCTCTGCAGGGACGGGGCCTGAATGAAGCCGGACCTCACGGAGCCTGGCGAGTCACGCTGAAGGGAGACGGGACTCTGGAAAGGCAGTTTGTGGAGTTGGACGCCCTTCGTCTGGAAACCTGGGAGGAGAAAATCGATTTTGAAACCGAAGATGCAGCCGCGGCGTTTCTGGTCTCTTTGAAGGAGCGTTTTCGAGCCTTGGGACGCCCCCTGGCGCTGCGGCTTAAAATAGTGGGGAAATTTCCCCCTGACAGAGAGCTCGCCGAAGAAAAAGAAGGCGAATCGTCTCTGAAAAACGTGGAAAAATGGATAAAATTTTTCAATGAGGATGAAGCTCTGAAGAAAAATTTTGTGATTCTCGACTGGATCGACTGGACGGAGACGGAGCTTTCGAAGGAGGCGATTTCTTCCGCGGACGGAGACCTTCCGGAAGGGGGAAGCGACGACCTGCTCTCCGATTTTCGCGGAGAAATCTCGTTTTTCACGTCGAAAATCGATTCCCGACTGGCGCTTTACGATGTTCTGAAGGAAAAGGGCCTCCTCAAACGCGTTTTGGCGGATGAAGGAACAGCCCCTCTGCTGGAGGAAATGACGGAGGCCGATATGGACAAAATTTTGCGAAACGCCTGCGGAAGACTGAGCAGGGAAATCTCGGAAGAATGAGATTCTCGGAGTTCGCGATGGAGGGCGTCGGACATCTGCACCGGGTGGAGGGGAGGTTCGCTCCGCGGCTGACGGTTCTGCATGGTCCCAACGAAAGCGGCAAGACGACTCTTCTCAATTTTATACGCAAAATTCTGTTTTACAGAAAATCGGAATTTTTACCCGGCGTTTCCGGTCATCTTCTGGTGTCCATGGACGATGGAAGGACCCTGAGACTGGAAAGCACCCGACGGAAGCACCTCATTGGCGACGGCTCCGTCATGACGCCTCTGCGGGAAAATTTTCTTCCGGTGGGAATTGGAGTTTTCGAGCGCATTTTTGCGGTGGGACTGGACGACCTGCAGTCTCCCCGTCATTTCGACGACGACGAAGTTCAGGACCGATTCTTCTCCGCGGAAGCGGGACTGGGAGCTCTGTCGCTGGCCCGGTTTCTGACCCGCATGGAGACTCTGGAAAAAGAGCTTTGCGTTCCGGGAGACCGATCCGGCGGCCTCCTCAACAGAATTTTCGACGAAATTCGCGCCAACGAAGAAGAAATCGCGGCCTGGCAGAGAGAAAACGGCAGACTTCTGGAAGCGGAAAAAGAACTGAAGGCCAGGCGCGTCGCTTTGGGAGAGACGAGACGGCAGCTCTCAGAAGCCCGGCAGAAAAGGGCGTTTCTCGACGTGATCACCCGGGCGCGGCCCCTCTGGCTGGAAATCCGCGAAACGGAAAGCGCCCTGTCTCAAATTCCTCTGCCGCCAGGGCCCATACCACCCGACGGCCTTTTGCGTCTGGAGGACCTCGTGAGCAGGGTGAAAACCCTGCGGGAACGGGTGAAGGAACTGAGGCGGAAGGAAAAACAGGAGCGTCTGCGCTGTTCGCAGATGAGCAACAGCCCGCTGATGAGCCTTTTGACGTACCGGGAAGAGCTGGAATCCCTTGAAGGAGAAAAGGAAAAAATCCTCCGGATAACCGGAGAAATTCCCCCTCTGGAGATGGAGGTTTCGGAAAAGGAAACTCTGTTGAAGCTGGCGCTCCGGACTTTCGCCCCTCACTGGGGCGAAACGGATCTTGCCGAAGCGGACCTTTCTCTTGTCTCCGAGCAAAAGGCGAGACAGTATGAAGAGAATCGAAAATCTCTTCTTGAGCGAAAATATGCCCTTCTCAGAGAACTGGAGTCGGAGGCTGAGCGGCGTCGGACGCTGGAAATGGAGCTGCGCCTGGCCCTTGACCGGATGAAGGAACCCGAAACGGCCTCCGAGGTTTTCCAGAAACGCAGGGATTTATTTTTTGTGATTCGAGGGGATTTGCTTCATAACGATGCCGTTTATCAGGAAATTCGGGGAGAAAAAATTCGTCTGGAGGCCATTGAGGAGGAGATGCAGATCGACGCGAACCCTCCCGTGTTTCGAAAGCCCTGGGTTCCCGCCCTGCTGCTGGTATTTCTCGTGTTCCTGGCGGGGGTGGCCGTGGTTCTGGGGTATCTGGAGCCCCGTCTGCGCCCCTGGAATTTTTACGGCGCCGGTTTTTTCATGCTGACCGCTCTCGCTCCCGTCCTTTTGATCTTCGGAGAAAAAAGGGAACACCTCAAACAGGTGAATCAGTGGGAGGAAAGATATGAGCGACGGTGCGAGACCATTGAACACATTGAGGATGACATTGAGTCGTTGCGCCTGGAGATGCGGAGCGTGGCGGCTTCCATCGAAGAAAATTCCAAAATTCTGGGCATTCGTGTTCCTTCTTCACTGGACGGGTTGGACGCCGTTTTCGAAACGCTGGAGGAAGAACGAAGCCTTTTGCGCCGTCATCAGGATCTGACGGAGGAAAGCGAACGCCTCTCTCAGGCTTTGGTGGAATCGGAGGGGCGCAGGGAGTCCTTCGAAAACGATCTGAGCCTTTTGGAGAAAGAATTCAGGGCCTGGGAAGAGGAATGGCGGACATGGCTGCGGAGCGGTCGTTTCAACGAGGAACTGACCCCCGAAACCTTTTTGTCCTTTTTGAGCCAGGCTCAGGAGGCGGTCAAAGATCTGCAGACCCTTCAGGAGGTGCGGAACCGCCTGGCGGAACGCAGAAAATACGCGGAAGAGGCCAACGCCCGCACAGGGGCTTTGGGGAGGAAAATGGGGCTGGACCTGGACGAGGAGACTTTCCCCGTCGTCCTTCATTCGCTCAAAGAGGCTCTGGAGATGAAACTGCGGCTGGAGGAGGCGTCGGGAACGCTGCAGCTTATCGGGGAAGAAAAAGTTCAGGCCGAAAAGGAGCTCGATACCCTGGAAAAAGCTCTTCGAAAACTTTGCGACGATGCCGGAGCGGAGGACGAGGTTGCTTTTCGGGTTTTTGCCGGCCAGAGCGCCCAACGTCAGACTCTTGAAGCCCGCCTCTCCGAAGCGAAACGCCTCCTGCAGGGAATAACGGGAGGGGAGGGCGCGATCGAGCCCGCCTGGGAGAGGGAATTTTTGGCGAGCGCGACGGATCAGGTTTCGGAGATGGAACAGCTTCGTTTACAGGCCGAGAATTTCGAGGACATGCTGAAAGAACTGAGCGGCTCCTGTTCCGCCATGGAAAAGCGGCTGGCGGATACGGCCATGAACGAAAGACTCTTCGACCTTCGGCAGAAAAACGAAATACTGCGATTTCGAAGCAGAGAAGTTTTCAGAGAGTGGATCTCGGTGATTCTGACGCGGCATTTTACCGAAAAAGCCCGGGAGCGTCACGAAAAGAATCGTCACCCCACCGTCACCCGTCAGGCGGAAAACATTCTGGCCGATATTCTGGGCACGGATGCCGGAAGATGGGGGATGCTTTTCAGTTCAGAAGGTCCGGAATCCGCTTCCGATTCCGAAAAGGAAAACGATCTGCTCCTGGAGCGTCAAACCGGAATAAAACTGAATGAGAACGTCTGGAGCTCCGGACTGGCGGATCAGGTCTGGCTCTCTCTCCGGCTGGCGATGGCGGCCCGTCAGGCGGAAATATCGGAGTCCATCCCGGTGGTGCTGGATGACATTCTGGTGCGCTTCGACGAAGAACGTCAACGGGGCGCTCTGGAGGCTCTGTGGAAACTTTCCGAAGGCCTTCAGGTCATCCTTCTGACCTGCCACCGGTCCACGGCTGAAATGTTCCGCTCCAGACTCGAAAAAGAGAAGGGCTTCGCTCTCATCGAACTGGACTCGGGCAGAAGCCGGGAGCGGACGGTTCCCCTTCGAAGGGTCCGTCGGGCAAAAACGAAACGCCGGCCCGAATAGCCCGACGGAAATTGATAAATTTGACCTGATTCTTATTTGACCTTTTGAACGCAAATCAGCTATACTTCAATCACCGGGAGTCAGAAACAATTTGGCGGATGTGATGTTTGTGCTGCAGTGGATCAGCTACGGTAAAGATGTCATTGAATTTGATCTGCCCGATGACTGCGAGTGTTTTGAAATAGAGCCCAACCGGATAAAGGCGGCTTCAGAACCGTTGTTGGAGGTTGAGAACGCACTGAATGCCCCGATCGGCGTCAGGCTTGAAGATTTGATCGCCCCCGGGAAGCGGGTTTGTATTATAAGTGACGACATCTCCCGGCCTACGCCTGTGTGGTTGATTTTGAGGTCTCTCCTGCCCAGGCTTGAGGCCCTGGGTACGAGAAGAGAAGATATTTTCTTCGTTCTGGCGCTGGGAAGCCACAGAAAAATGGAATCACGGGAAATTTGCGAAAAGCTGGGGGAAGAAGTCCTCAGCGAATATCGGGTTTTACAGTCCTCCTTTACAGATCCGAACAGTCTTATACTTGTTGGGACAACGGAAAACGGCATAGGAATCGAAGTGTACCGCGATGTCATGGACAGCGACGTGCGGATTGGCATAGGAAACATAGCGCCCCACGGAACGCTGGGTTGGTCGGGCGGCGCCAAAATCCTCTTTCCCGGCGTTACGTCGGAGCGCACCGTGTCCCGTTTCCACATGAAAGCGGCCATGTTGAGCAACAGTTATTTTGGCGATGCGGACAACCCCGTTCGTCATGACATTGAGCAGTGGGCCGAAACGATTGGGCTGCACTTTATCGTCAACACCGTTTTGCTGGGAGGGGGAGAAATCTATCGCGTGGTTGCGGGCCACCCCGTCCTGGCCCATCGGAAAGGCGTTTCCTTCGGCAGGGAAGTTTACTTTGTCAAAGCGCCTCATCGGGCCGACATCGTTCTTGTAGATTCTCACCCCTCCGACGGCGACTTTTGGCAGGGCACCAAGGGCTTTTACCCGTCGGATATTTTGCTGCGCGATGGAGGTACATCCCTGTTGGTGGCTCCATGCTATGAGGGAGAAGGACCGCATCCCATATATGCCCGGATGATAGGCGACGACAACGCCGAAACCGTTTTGGAGGCGCTTTGCCAGGACGGGAAAACGGAAAATTGGGACCCGCTGGCGGTGGCGGTGGGTGCACAGCTTTCCCGAATGAGAAGGCGGTACCACATGTCCATGTACACAAACGGCTTGCCGGACGAAGTGCTTGCCCGGGCGAAAATCCGCAGAGTACGGGACATCGGGCGGGAGCTTGCGCGCCTGTTGAACCGATACGGCGAAGGAGCGCGCCTGGCGATTGTTCGCTGCGGCGCGGAGGTCGTGCCGGAAATTTCGGAATCTCCATGAAAATGACGGTGAAATAAATGAAATAAGGGTGATATTGTGAAAAGAATCATAGAGGGCTTCTCTTACAGCGCGGAACTGCTGAAACGTTTTACCTGTTCGGGAGTGGCAGTCGGAGTCGCCGCAATGGTCATGAAAAAGGGTGAGACCGTTTTCTGCGATTACAGCGGTTATGCCGACCTTGCCAACAGGATTCCTGTTGGAGAGGACACCATTTACCGAATTTTTTCTATGACCAAGCCCGTGACCGTAGTCGCTTTGCTCAAACTTTATGAGCAGGGTTATTTTCGTATGTTCGACCCTGTTTCAAAATTCCTGCCTCAATTTGGCGAGACGCGATATTATCATCCCAACAGCTTCAGCGGCTTCGAGGTGCGGAAATCTGACATCCCGCTTGAGATCGGGCATCTCTTTACGATGACCGCGGGATTACCATACCCTGTGGCGAAGTATCCGAGCTGCGCACGTTATAAGGAAGTGGATATCCCGCCTTACGGGGGCGATTTTCCGATGGAAAAACTGCTGGAGGAATTGGGAGCGGAACCCCTGTCCTGCGCGCCGGGGTCGCGCTTTCTCTACGGTTACGGCACCGACGTGCTGGGCGGCGTTCTGGAAGCCATCACGGGGATGCGGCTGGGAGATTTTATGCGGCGTGAGATTTTCGAACCGCTGGGCATGAAAGATACCGGCTTTTATTTGAACGAGGAACAGGCCAGCCGCCTGTCCGGGATTTACGAAAAAGGGGAGGACGGCGCGTGGCGGGAGGCCGTGAGCTATATGAGGCCGCCCCTCGTCCGGCCTTCTTTTGAGTCCGGAGGCGCCGGATTGTACAGTACGATGCAGGATTACAACATATTTGCGCAGATGCTGCTGAAAGGGGGCAGCTATGAAGGCGCGCGCATTTTAGGCCGCAATACCGTCCGGTTTATGTCATCCAACCACCTGACGCCGGCTCAGCTTGCTGCGCACAGCACGCAAAAACAGCGGGGCTACGGCTATGGCCTGGGTGTACGGGTTTTGACGGACCCGGCGCAGGCCGGATTGAACTGTCTGCCTGGGGAATTCGGCTGGAGCGGCGCTGCAGGCACCTGGTTCTGTGTGGATCCCAATTTCGATATGACGGCGCTGCTCATGGTTCAGAGGATTCCGGGAGACAGCCTGGAACTGTCGCTGCCTTTTATGGCTGGTATTTACGCTAATTTAGATTGACGCAGAACTGACAAGAGAACTAATTTCATTCTTGACATTTTTTTCCGGTGAAACTATGCTGTTGCGACGCAAGCTTGGTTTTTATAGCGGATTGTGTAATCGTGTACTGAAAAAAGACGCTTAACACTGGTAAATGACGCACAAAAATTTATACAGAAAAGAGCCAGCGGCTCTAATGTGAGGGGAGGTGAT